>JBEKKY010000062.1:0-12973 GCA_050010475.1 Acidobacteriota bacterium
CCGATTTTATCCGGGTGATCGCCTACGAAGAGTTCGGGTACACCAATTCCCCAGTACGGAATCCTGCTTCCACTTCAGATAGATCGCTTTATGAAAACATTCCTATTTCCTATGGGACCGTTGATTCCGGCATTGCCCGCGATTTTACTCCAGATTGGCACGATAGAATGTGCAGAATCCAGCAGCGCATCGAACCGGGAACGGATGTGGAAGCGCTGATTCGTTCGATGGATTCGGAGCGCACGGAGTACGTTCGACTCCATTACAAACGGAATCGGCTGGATCACGGGACGTGGGCCGTGTTCCGCCATATCTATCACGACGCCGCGGTCCCGATTGTCCAGCTCAGCATTGACCAAACGCAACCTGCGGCCTTCCATTTCGAACTCGGCAATAGACTCGCTGCGCTGAGGGACGAAGGCATCCTTATCGCGGGCAGCGGAAACCTTGTGCATAAGGGCCTGTGACAAAATAAGTGATGCACTTCGGCGATTACAAAGCGCTGATCAATTACGAAAGCCTCGGGCACGATGCCCTGCTTTCGGTCCCGACGCCCGATCACTATCTGCCGCTATTGTATGTTCTTGCCACCAGACAGGAGGGAGATGACCTCAGTTTTCCCGTTGAAGGGATTGAGGGGGGATCCCTGTCGATGCTCACTGCGCGTATAGGTTAGGCCGATCGATGGCATAACCGGCAATTTTCTCACAATGATTGGTCCATAAAATAGGTGCAGCCCAAAAGCCGGAATTTTCTCATTCAAAATGGCCCAGAAAATGGGGAGCGCCCAATGGTGGATTTTACACCTTAGTCACTGGTCCTAATTGGGGGAGTTTCTTAAGAAAGCCGCGGGAACTGATATTCAGTAATTCATTGAAGGTTAGTTCCTCCATCAAAATATGCTCTGGAGGTTATCCATATGTACTTTTACTTTCTCTCTGATTTCGTTAGTTTTCGCCGAATCCAATTGTAACAGATTTGTAGACAATGCTTTTTCAACTTCTACTGCAGACTCTTCTTCTACGCTATACCCCATTGACTTCACCAACAGATTGGCAAAGTGGACGATCAATAGCTCTCTTGAAATAGGATCGGCTTTCTCTGGATTGTCATGGAATAAAGCTATTTGCTGATGCAGGCTTGAGAACCCCCATCTCTTAAGCAGAATGGCGCCAAAGGGGCCATGGTTTTTAGAAAGAGTGTCAAAAAATTCGGCGCGATTATTCTCATCATCAGCAATATCGATATCCAGTTCTCCCATGATCTGCAGAAAAAACAGCTTCCCGATGTCGTGAATCAAACCCATCGTAAAAACTTCTTCCGGTTCTTTCATATGAATGATCTCACTGGTAAATTGCGCAGCAAGGCCACAGCTGAGAGAATGCTTCCACAATTTCTCTATCAATTCCCTATTCTTCTTTTTTTGCGTGGCATAGAGAGATTGGTTGCAGATGATCCTGACATATTGCTTTGTTGCAGTAAGGCCCAAGCGGCTAATTGCCTGCTCCACCGTTGTGTTTTCTGCCATGCCCCCGAAATATGCGGAGTTCGAGACACTGATCAGTTGTGAAGCAATAGAGATATCCTGTTTCAGAAGCTTTGCCATTTCTTGATAGCTTTTTTGATTCTTAATCATCTCTTCAAATTGAATCTGTATGTTGGGAGGGCTGGGCAGCGTGATCTCTCCTTCTTTTAGCTGCGATATAACGTCATTAAAACGAGGTCTCGTCGGTTTACTTTGCGTATCCGGACCTCCAGCAATCTGCTGTTCCAGTTCTTTCACTTTTTTATTCAGTTCAACAATTGTTTGTTTCAGCTCTTCGTACTGCTCGAATTTCTGAATCGCCTCCTTCATCAGGACATTCACAATGTCATAATATTGGTCCGTCTTTATGATGTAGTTAAACGCACCCAGGTTCAGGGCTTCAGCGGCACATTTGGGATCATTGGGAGGTATTACCATCAGAACGAGAAGGGAGGCTTTTTTCAGAATCTCCACAAGAAAATCAGTCCCATGAGATTCCGTAAAATTGCTGTCGAGAAGAACAAAACGAATATTTTTCAGGTCTCCGGTAAGCTCTGCGGGAGATGGAATAACAACGGCATCGAACTGTTGGCGCATAATTTCGATCAGTTTCTGCCCTTCCGCACGGTCCTTATTTGCTATCAGAATTCTCTTCACGGCGTTGTCTCTCTAAGATGAAGATCATCAAAATCCTGAAACCGGATCCAGCCTCGCGTTTCTTTTCAAGTTGCGCCATCCTCATTTAGCACGCCATAACCTGGCTGGTGTTAATCCAACAAGCGTTTTGGAAAAGTGATCCTGCGCAATCTGTGAGTTGATAACGAGTGATTTATAAAACGCGGTATCCGGGAATACAAGCTGAAAGATTGGCATGGGAATAGAAATTTGCCAAAACTCCGCGATTGACGACTGGGACAAAGCGCAACGATTGGCCGATCAATTCAATCTGCGTGCACTCCACAAACGCCTGCACCAGTTCGCACGACGCTACTACCCCGCGATTCGGCATTTTCCAGTCCAGTACCACTGGATCATCATACAGGCAGAATACGCTGCCGATATCATCGTCTTCCGCCAAGCCTGCCTGCAGGACATCTACGGCACGCTGACCCGAACTGCCATCCACGCGGTGAAAGCCGACAATATCGCCCCCTTCCTCGGATGCAAGCTCATCTTGCTCCGGATGATGTAATTTGCTGCAGCCAAAGTGCAGGAACCGGAACGTGATAAAATAATCTCTCTACTTCAGTGGCTCGCGCATTTCCGGTACGAAAGGAAGGAGGATGGCATATGAACAGAACTCTTTCTATCTGTTTGCTGGCGTTGCTTGCTGTAGCAGCAATGCCGGTGTTTGTCGGTTGCACCAAAAACATACTAACGTGCCCGCCGGGATCGGCAGTAAAAACCAAAGTCATCCGCTTCATTTGTCCGAGATGCGGAGCCGAATACGAAGTGGACGCGATAAAATGCGCCGGAGATGCCCATTACCGGCTTGATACGACCTGCCCGGTGTGCGGTTACAATTACCGCTACAGCATTCCGCGATGGCCATATCCGTACCTATGGGACCAATACTATTTTTACAACGGATTCTGGTATGAGCATGACTACTGGAATAGGTATTGGGCTTATGGTTATCATGCCCCTGTTGTGCCAGTGCCAACTCCGCCACGGACCACCAGGCCGCCAGGAAAATCAGAGCCGCCACACATTCCAGAGCCGCCGATTCGGCAACCACAGCCGACACGCAATCCAGCGCCGCCGATTCGGCAACCACAACCGCCACGCCGGGGCAACATTCAGCGACCACCCGTACCATTTGCCCCACCCGCTCCAATTGTGCGAAACCCGGCTCCTGTTATTCGGCCTCCAAGCCCACCGCCAGTGACAGTCCGACCAACACCGGAACCGGAGGCTCCTCCAGCGAGAAGGTAAAGCTGGAATTAACACAAACCAAGAGCGTCTCTGGCGACGCTCTTCTAAAAATCGGATCATGGCGGGCGAATTGACCCAACCATGTCCAAAGTGCGGATACCCGAATTTTCGGGGCTGGATTGAATCAACCGTGATGGGTGTCGAGTACTCGGAAGGCAATGCTTGCTTTTTCAAAGTTCTCAATTATCCGGAATTTATTGAAAGGTTGCGGATCTTTCGGCGTGTAAGCCTTTAGATGCATGATATCGGCAAGATTCACTCTATCTATTTATTTTTTGGCCTGGCAATCTATCAGCATTGTCTCGCAGGGCGAAGATAGTTGTTCCGGGGATAATTTAAAAACAAATTCGTAAGAATTGCTGAGTGCAGTGTCTACATAAGCAAGCAAGAATAACACTGAAGACATACAGTTCCGCCAGTCAAAGACAGAGTGGCCCCGCACAGATTACTTGGTGCCAATAGGTTGTGGGGAGATTGCATCGTCGAAAGGCATATCTGTGCACTACTGCTCATTCACCAAGTCAATATCCGGAACACCTCTGCCTTCTCAGTTCCGAGAGTGAGCAATTTTGACCAATCATGCATATTCCGCAGGTATAGCATTAAAAAGACTAGAAATGGACTGAGGGACTGTTTGCTCCAGCATGAGGAGAAGATCGGTTCGACGGAGAATCTTCTCCTCATGCTGGAGCAACTCGCAAACAGCCGCCGGCGCTGTCAACCGTCGTGGAGACCTGCATGCGTAGGGGGGACCTGAGAGGACGATATGAGTGCGAAACAAATTTTCCTGGCATGTCTTTGGGGAGCAGCCGCATTCTACTCAGTGTGCTATGCAATTACACACAGATCTGCTAATGCGTTGCTGCTCTTTGCCGCGATCGCTCCCTTGCTGGCCGTTTTTGTCTGCTGGATGATCGATCGCGCCGCCCTGGAGCGACGAATCACGCGGCTCGAAGCCCGTTCTGAAATTGCGGATGAAAGGCGTCTCGCAGCACAAACCGATCTCGCAGGAGTCGGGCATAGATTGGAGGAGGTCGAAGCAATAGTTGAGTGTGCCGAAAAACGTCAAGTCGCAGGTGAGAATTTGGGAGTAAATCCCCTATACGAAGACTCGCCGTCCCGATAATTCAAAATCCGGTCAGCCCTGCATGATGCGGTGAGGAGGCGATGTCGATGCACATCGTCGACGACGAGAAACGCAGCGATCGCAGTGCAACCCCCATGCGCCCTTCGGGTTCCGGCTTGGAAGGGGCATCTGCTTCGCAGGCGCTCCTCGACGATGTGCACCGACATCGCCTGCGTCGCGTTGCCTTGCATCTGCACCTTCCAAGCCAGGAACGCGGCCCCTTCCAATTCTCGGACAGGCTGCTAGGCTGCAGCACAGATGTATTTGGACAATAGACCTGCAGAGAAAGCTGAAGTTATAAAACCAAGCGGTGTTTCAAGCGCTGCGGAGTTCGTATGAACATTTTGCTCTACAATCCGGATAACGAAGTTACCAACAATTTTATGCCGCACCTTTGGATGTTTCTGCTCAAATCGCTCACACCGGAAGGTCACGAGGTTTTTCTCGTGGATGGCAACTCTCGCCGCTTGAACGAGACAGAACTGGTGCAGTACGTCCGGGAGAAAAACATCGGCTTGGTTGGGATTGGCGCCATGACGCGCATGATAAGAAAAGCCTATCAGATGGCTGATGCGGTGCGTGCTGCCGGCGTTCCCGTTGTAATGGGAGGTCCGCATGTCACGGAATTACCCGAAGAGGCTTTGGGACGCGATGGCGAATCTCGCCATGCCGATTCCGTGGCCTTAGGAGAGGCTGACCAGATTTGGCCGGCTATCGTTGCGGACGCCGAACGGGGCATGCTGCAAGAAACCTATGCCGCTCTGGATGCTGCCGGTGAGGTACTGAAGCCTACCCTGGCTGATTACCCGGCGATTCCGTGGGATCGAATGGATCTGGATCAATTCAACCTTATCCGGCGCTTCCCAAAATGGGCACGATGGATGCTTTCATATGTCGGGATGAGCTGGCAGAGCTTTCACCTGGTTCCAATTGAAACCGGTCGGGGCTGCCCTTATGGATGCGAATTCTGCACCGTAACCGGATTTTTCGGTGACTCGATTCGCTTCCGGTCAAACGACAGTGTCGTCAACGAGCTCTTGAAGCTGAAGTCCCTGGAGAAACGGCAAAAAGGGAAGATCGCGGTCTTCTTTATCGATGACAATTTAGCCGTCAATCCAACACGCACCAAGTCCTTGCTGCGGGAAATCATCGCCCAAAATGCGCAAGTTCCCTGGGTGGGGCAGATAAGTATTAACCTGCTGCGGGACCAAGAACTGGTTTCCTTGATCGCCCAGAGCGGCTGCAGGTGGATCTTCATGGGTCTTGAGTCTATTGACTCGGCAAACCTCAAAAGCATGCGGAAAGGATTTAACAAGCCGGAAGAATACAGGGAGATTCTGGAAGGTCTCGCGCGGCACGGCGTTTATGCAATTACGTCCTTTATTTTTGGCATGGACGGCGAACGCCCCGGCGTGGCCAGACGCACCCTGGATGCTATCCTTTCCTGGCCCCCGGGGTTGCCCGTGTTCGGATTGCTGACCCCTTACCCAGCAACCCCCCTATACGAGCGGCTGGCTTTAGCCGGTCGACTCACCCGACCAAAGCATTGGCTGGAGTTCAAGCCTTTCAGCATGGGTTTTTCACCCTCTGCCATCTCATCTGTGCAGGCGGAAGCAGAAGTGCATGAGGCCTGGGAATCGTCCTACGCGCCGGAGGCCAACGCCTCCGCCATGCGGTGGTTGGAATCGCGGCCGCTTCCCGACCGCGTTATACATATTCTCTCCCGCCTTGCATTCCGCGGGATCTATTTCCCCCAGATGAGCCGGAAGGACTGGTTAGGGATTCTCTTCCAAAATCGAAGTTCCATTTTCAGGGTGATCACGCAAGCACTGATGATGAAACTCAGGTCACGACCACCTCTCCCCCGAAGCCCCGTTGGACTGACTCGCGGACATATGCGCAGAGACTTGTGAGCAGCCTGCAACATCGCCTTGGAGCCTGTCCGGGAATTCGAACGCGGCCCCTTCCAATTCTCGGACAGGCTCCTGAGCATGGCCAATGATGCAGAATCTCAAAGGAGGCAAGGTAATCCCTTCAAATACGCTATTCCGCCCTGGAGACGCTGAACGCACAGGATCGTCGCGAAAAGACCTTTGCGGCTCTCATTCATGAGCTGCTCTGCTGAGCCTTCACGGGTTATCGTTGATTCTATCCTATGGCAACGGCGCCGACTTGCCTGGCATCTTCCATGGCAGGCAGAACCTCCGCGATGGGCCGTGGCAGACCGATATGGTATCCCTGCGCGTACTGGACGCCGCTGTCCCGAAGCACGCAGACCGAAGCTGCGTCGGCAACAAACTCAGCGACGGTCTTTTTGCCCATCCCTTGCGCTCTGAAATGTCCTGCAACTGCACGATCCGATAGAGCGGCCGACCCTCACCGTCGCGGACACGAGCGAGACGGTCATCGTCACCCAGACAAAGTGGCCTCACGCGTGAATGCAGCGCTTCTCGATCTGGCAGCTTGGAACCTTTCCATCAAGCAACTGTCGCGACAATGACACGTCAAGATCAATGTCGTCAGGATGAGTGAGAGACTTGAGGGTTTTTTCCGTCAGTTCTCTCTCCGGATAGCCTGTAATCCGGCAGAGCGCGTTATTGACATGCAGCCAGCGGTCGTCCATGTCAATGAGGGCCATGCCGATCGGCGCATTGCTGAACGCGTTCTCGAAAAGCCCGCGCACTCCTCCTGGACTGCGCACTGCGTCCCGCCTTTGCCTTTCGAGATCCGCCTGCCCGTAGCTCACCCGAATCCGCCGAAACGATTTGTCGGTAGCGAGATTATTTGGCGCCCATAAGTCCCATTTTCAGACTTAAACCCCAATAAGCAGTTTTTATCGTGCGTTACTTGATTTGTATAAAGGGGATCGAACCGGAACCAGTATACTGAGGCAATATACCATTCCATTTCTCGAGAGCGCGCAGTTGAAGCACCAGAGGATTGTTTGCAATCGCCGAAGCTTCAACCTGAATTGCCTTGGCCTTGCCGTTGGCAGCTTCAATCATTTGCTGAGCTTCGAATTTAACCTGCTCGAGCTTATTTTTGGCAGCCAGAGCATTTTGTTCTGCCGTGACCTTGGCCTCAATTGCATCGTTGAACACTTTCGAAAAATGGAAGTTCACAATGTTAAGTCCGTCGATCACCATGCCTTGTGGAAGAAACCGTTCTTTCAACAGACCGTTGGTGTCCTCGCGTACCTGCTCTCGCCTGGTAATTACCTCTTCAGCGGTATAGCGAGCGGTGACAGCTTTGAGGATCTCCTGCAGTCCGGGATCCAGTACGTTCGGTTCGAAGTCATTGCCGAACTTCTGGAAAAATTGGGCGATGCCCGTTGGATTAATGTGATAATTCAGAGCTACTTTCGACGTCACCATTTGCAGGTCTTTTGTTGACGCATCTGCATCAACCTCGCTTTTCTTGGTTTTGATGTCGAGAATTTCGACACGGTCAATCAGGGGGAGCTTGAAGTAGAGTCCTTCGTTTTTAACATTGCCGGTCACGGCCCCGAATCGAAGCAATACGCCGCGCTCTCCGTAGTTCACAGTGCCGCAGGAGCCAAACGCGAGTAATAGCACTAGAATTCCGGCCAGTGCCCCAATGATTGGTTTAGCCGACAAAGTTATACGAGATTGCCCATCGATCATTTTATCTCCCCGGTTGAAATTTATATCCGGCGTCACGAGTTCACTGCTCCCTGCTTTGCTTCTCTTGAGGCAGGTTCCCAATTATGTTTCTAAGCAGCCTGACGTATGCCGAGCGAAAAGCGCTCAGATTCTCCGTCGGAAAACACAACCGGTATCTGCGAACCTGGAGAGTATTCGGATACCTTATCAATGATCATCAGTCCATAACCCGCGTTTTCAGGTCCCGTATATAGTTGGAGAAGCTTCAGGGCATCGAGCGGCAGATAGGAGATGTGCACCATGCCCGATTTCCCTTTTTGTGTGAATTTGACCATAACCAACCCTCGCCCCTTCTCCTTGAGTCCTCTCAATCCCGATCGGACGATCGATTGCTTATGATCGCGGAGCACCTTTTTCCGCATCAAATCAAAACGTTCGCTTGTCATAAATACTCCTGAAGCCCGGCAGGGCCCGGTTAATACAGTTATGTCGCACAACCAATTGGATGTGCTGTTCCTGCTTACTTTCCATCCCATTTAGCCCTGATATTCGCAGGCAGGACCTGCACGGTTCTCAACTCTCTTCTGTTTCAAACCATTGGAGGAATTTGAGCCCAAGCCAGAAGAATATTTTAGCGCTGCTCAGTTATTTCGACTTTTTCGCTCGTTTGGCCTTCCTTTTTTCCTGAATGGATTTTAGGGGTTTCTTTTTGACATCTTTTTTGGCATCTCTGGGTTTCGCCATTACTCACCTCTTTTTGAATTCAATGGATATCTAAACTCGCTGTTTTAGTACATGTCGCCCATGCCGCCGCCCTGCGGCATCGCAGGAGTCTTCTGATCCTCTTTGATCTCCGATATCAGGGCTTCGGTCGTCAGCAGCAGAGCTGCGATGGACGCCGCATTCTGCAATGCTGTTCGCGTCACCATCGTCGGATCGATGACCCCTGCGGCCACCAGATCCTCGTATACTTCGGTTTCGGCATTGAACCCGAAGTTCGCCTCGCTGCTTTGGCGCACCTTCCCCACCACCACAGCTCCCTCATACCCGGAGTTGTTTGCGATTTGCCGCAGCGGTTCCTCCAGGGCGCGGCGCAGGATGTTACTCCCGATTGCCTCGTCCCCCTCCAATTTCAGTTTCTCCACCGCAGGCACGCAGCGCAGTAATGCCACACCGCCACCCGGCACGATCCCTTCCTCTACGGCCGCGCGGGTCGCGTGCATCGCATCCTCCACTCGCGCTTTCTTTTCCTTCAACTCGGTTTCGGTCGCCGCTCCAACCCTGATCACTGCCACGCCGCCTACCAGTTTCGCCAGTCGTTCCTGTAGCTTCTCACGGTCGTAATCCGACGTCGTCTCCTCGATCTGCACGCGCAGCTGTTTCACGCGCGCTTCTATGTCCGAATGCTTCCCGGCGCCCTCGATGATTGTCGTGTTGTCTTTGTCGATCGTGATCTTCTTCGCGATGCCCAAGTCCTCCAGGCGCACATTTTCCAGTTTGATCCCCAGGTCTTCCGAAATCACTTTGCCACCCGTCACGATCGCGATGTCTTCCAGCATCGCCTTGCGCCGGTCGCCAAAGCCGGGGGCCTTCACTGCCGCTGCCGACAACGTCCCGCGCAGCTTGTTCACGACGAGAGTCGCCAGCGCCTCCCCCTCTATGTCTTCTGCAATGATCAACAGCGGTCGGCCGCTTTTGGCGATTTGTTCCAATACCGGGAGAAGGTCCTTCATCGAGCTAATCTTCTTCTCCTGCAACAAGATCAAACAGTCGTTCAGCACCACTTCCATCCGCTCGGCGTCCGTTACGAAGTACGGAGACAAATACCCACGGTCAAACTGCATCCCTTCGACTATTTCCAGTGTTGTCTCAATGGATTTCGCTTCTTCAACCGTAATCACTCCGTCTTTGCCGACCTTTTTCATTGCCTCGGCAATAATCCCGCCAATCGTCTTGTCGTTGTTCGCCGATATCGACCCTACCTGCGTGATCATCTCGCCCTTCACCGGCTTGCTCAGCTTCTTCAGCTCCTCAACCGCCGCTTCCACGGCCCGCTCAATCCCGCGCTTCAAGCCCATCGGGTTCGCGCCCGCGGCTACGTTCTTCACGCCTTCACGGAAAATCGCCTGCGCCAGCACCGTTGCGGTCGTTGTCCCATCCCCGGCGATGTCCGAGGTCTTCGACGCCACTTCACGGACCATCTGCGCGCCCATGTTCTCGAGTCCGTCCTTGAGCTCGATCTCTTTCGCAACCGTCACGCCGTCCTTTGTGATTAATGGAGAACCGAATTTCTTATCCAATATCACGTTCCGGCCCCTCGGGCCCAACGTGATCTTCACCGCATCCGCCAGCTGATTCACTCCGCGCAACAAAGCCTGACGCGACTGCTCGCCATGTACGATCTGTTTAGCCATGAGTCCTCACCCTTTATCTTTCTTTAATTGAAATTCCCTTTGCCGCCGGAACTCCTAATTCCCTTTATTCAGTACCGCCAGGATCTCTTCCTCGCGCATGATGACGTATTCCTCGTCATCAATTTTGATCTCCGTGCCGGCATACTTCCCAATCAGTACGCGGTCTCCCGGCTTCACATCCATTGGTGACCGCTTGCCGTCTGCCATTATTTTTCCGGGCCCTACCGAGATCACCTCTCCTTCCATCGGCTTCTCTTTAGCGGTGTCCGGAATGATGATTCCGCCTTTTACTGTTTGTGTCTCCTCGATCCGTTTGAGAACTACCCGATCGTGCAAAGGCCTTGCTTTCATGTTTAGATCTCCCTCATTTATCAGACCAATTGATCTATTTGCATAATCCGCCCGCACTCCTGCCGATCGAGCGGGAATGCTAATTGAATATGATAACCCTGCAGGATCCTGGTGTCGGTTCAATACTGCTCACATGTCTGTTCAGAATTGCTCATAGGACCGTTGGAGTTGTAGTCCACAAGTGCGGTGAGCAATGTTGACCGGAGAGAGCGATCGCCATTGAATTGACGTTCGAATTGCGACAGGGTAATAAAAGTAACGGAAGCGTTGCGTGTACCGCCAACGCGGATGGTGCACGTTTAGATATTTTCTCTCTCACGGTTGCGGAGACAAGCGTGCGCCAGACACCCCATATCGAGCGTCACTGCACAGGCGCCGAAACCTTTCGCCATGTTGACACTTGAACTCCGCGTAGGCATTACGTGCCAAGCGGTTGTTGCTCCTGTATGAGAGACTACCCACCAGGCTGATTAGCGGCTCACGGCGTTGCCACAGATTGGCGCACAACCTGTGCAGAATGCGCCGCATGGAATAAAAGCTCTGATTGCACGAATCCATCTCTTGGATAATATCATCGAGTGACAGGTGCTTATATCGAGCCACCGGGTAGGTCAGCGTGTAGTATCTCCAGTCTTCGGGGAACGCATCCATGGCGATGCGGTTTTCTGCTCTCATCTGGTCCCACAGCCGAGTGCCTGGCAAGGGCGTCAGAAACAAAGCATTAAGATTGTCTACACCATAGTGATTGCCCGCCTCGGCAATACGTTTGCCAATGCCCGGTTCGTCAATATCCAAACCGACAATAAAGGAACCCACAACCAGTATATTGTGCCGTTGTATGCGCCGCACAGAGGCGCGGAAGTCCCGGCCCTTGAGGAGGTTGAATTTCTTGCCGAGTTCCTGAAGCCCTTCCGGCGCGGGAGATTCGAAGCCGATGAAGACACCTCGGCACCCGGCATTCGCGGCCAATACCAGGAGTTCTTCATCATCGGCGAAGTTGATCGTGGCTTGGGCAACCCATTCCTTTCGCAGGTTCGCTTGCGCCATTGCCCGGAACAGGTCTTTGGCGCGGACAATGTGTGAGGAACTCGTGCCGATAAGGTTATCGTCCACCACTAGAATGCGTTTCTCACGCACCAACTGGAATTCCCGTACGACATCCGGAATGGGTCGCTGCCGGTAATGGGACCCGTTGAACGCAGTCACGCTGCAGAAGCTGCAGTTCAATGGGCAGCCGCGAGTGGTCTGAACGGCTCCGAAGGCATATCTCTCAGGCAGCAAATCATGACGGGCGAAGGGCACATCGCTAATCTCAGCCAGTCCTCCATCATAGCGGCATTTTAGGTTGCCTTGGCGGGCATCTTCCAGTACTTGCGACCAGACGTGCTCGGCCTCCCCCGTGACGACCGAATCCACACGCTCCATGACCTCATCCACGCACATGCTGGCGTGAATTCCGCCCATGATGACGGGCACACCAAGTCGACGGAAGTGACCAGCCACTTCATAGGCACGGTTCGCCTGTGATGTGAATGCAGTAATTCCCACAAGGTCAGGCTTGGGTATAGCTTGATAGTCCGGCGCGCCGAGGTTTTCGTCCACAATTGAGACCTCCCAATCCCGCGGCGTCAGGCCCGCGAGAACCATAAGGCCGAGCGGTTTCCACACGCGGTAACGGTTCCAGTGGCTCTCCTTGACGTTGACAATGCTGACAAGCGGGTTGGAGGGGTTGATTAGACATAATCGCATGGCGTGCATTCACTCACGAATAGGGATTTGCTTCTTCTCCTTCTTTGCCTGAATGCTATTCTAATGGATAGAAGTTTACATTAATCATTTTTTTGCCGAGCCTCGTTGTTTATACTCCAGGGGAATTCAAGCGTAAGTTCAATCTTGCTCAAGGGTCTGTTCGGAATTGCTCACCCGGCTTCACAGTGTGAGCCCGATGCTTCGGGCGTATTAGATATCCTATGACACAGGTTTGGTCCGTCGGACTCTA
>JBEKKY010000063.1:0-12955 GCA_050010475.1 Acidobacteriota bacterium
TCCTTTGTCCGCCATTGCGCTGTCCGCCGTTGCCGTTAAAAGGGCCTCCACTCGTCATGCCTCTTCCACCGAATCCTCCCGAGGGCATGCCCTGTCCAAAACCCGGGCCGCCGACTCCCCCTCCCATGCGGGAGAAGCCTCCACCCCCCGGGCCGGCACCGGCTTCTCCTCCGGCTTGAGAGGACCCTCCCCGATTTCCGCCGCCTTGATCCGATGAGGCGCCCACAAACGGACGGGACATCGCGATCACATCCTCCATCGGAAATGTCTGGTCCATGTGCTCTTGAAGATAGGCAACATTGACGGGCGCGCCGCTGGCATAAGAAGCAATACCGATGTCCAGCCAGTCGGGAAGAGGGCTTTTCCCCACATCGTCAACCCGCGACGAACGGAATTTCAACTCCTTGTTCAGCATTGTCTGCAGGACAGCATACGCAATCTGCTGAGTCGTTGTAGTAACCAGCTGCTTTTCCATGTCGGCCGCATTCTCCGCCAGCCTGCTCTTTAAGCGATCCATGATCTCCGCAGGAAGCTCTCCCCCCATCTGGCCTTTCATGCGCGCCATCATCTCCTGCATCCCTACCGCGGGAGTATTGGCGATTAGCAGCCAGCTATAGCCCGTTTTCAACACCATAGGCTCATATACGGAATCCTTCTGCTCTAAACTCGAACAGATAAATATCGCGCCCTTGGGGGCGCTGGCGCCGAAGAGAGTTTTCAGCCGCTGAACTGCTTCAGCTGCCGGTTTTTCATACGGAGCTACGACCTGTCGATTGGAGGCATAGAAATCGATCTCTGCCACAATATTCTTAAATGGGACAAACTTCCTGAATGTCGCAGCCTGTTGAGCTTGTGCGGACTCAATGCCGAGAAATAGGAAGAGGACAAAAGCGGTCATGATAGGTCGAGTCATAGCGGATTACCCTATCTCCTGTTACCAGTCCCTGCTCCTGCCCGTGCACGATGTGCCTCCGGGGGGCGGGCTGAAAAGGGATTCCTGCATAACCATTATCGTTTTCTAATTACGTTTGTCTAACACTAATTGTTACATGGCCAGAGCGCAGAACCCGTAATATGGCAAATTTTTATCTTTCGCCACGAATTTATAGGTTGGCTCCTCTAAAGGGGCCCCCGGAGAGAGATGTGGCGAATGTTGTATCTTAATCAAAGCTATTGTAGTTGGAGAATTGGAGGCGCCGAGCGGATTCGAACCGCTGCATCGAGGTTTTGCAGACCTCTCCCTTAGCCACTTGGGTACGGCGCCATAAAGGCAGCCTCATTAAACAGCACCTATTTTATTGGATGTCATGAAATCGCGCAAGCTCCGGTTCTGATCAATCACTGTGCTGAAAATTGGGACCGGGGTCGGTATCGGAGCCGGCGGGCTTTGAAAGCAAGCATCTTGTTTGCATCACAGAACCCAGCCGGACTGCCGACATCGAACAGATGCTTACACTGGACATGCACGGCTCACATGAAGTTTTCGTCATCCTCGTGGATTAAAATGGTTGATGCAGGATCCAGGTCGAAAGCGGTATACATCCTGTATCCTGTGTCCTGAATCCTGTATCGTATATGTCTATGCGAGGCACTTATGAATAGAAAAACTGTTTTGATTTTCTTTTCAATCGTGTTTCTTGTTGCCGGCCCATCCGCTCACGGGAAAGACAAAGGACACTGGAAAGATCTGGTGGTGGAAGTCGGGGATATCAAGATGCACTACCTGGATGCAGGAACCGGAGACCGGGTTCTGGTTTTCATCCCCGGATGGACGATGACGGCCGAGGTCTGGAAAGAGCAGATTCCGTATTTTTCATCCCGGGGATTTCGAGTCATCGCATTGGATCCCCGCAGTCAGGGATTGACGACCAAAACAGAATCCGGGAATACGTACCAGCAGCATGCTGCCGACTTGCACGCATTTCTGCAGGCTCTCAAAATCGATCATTCCTATCTGATCGGATGGGGATCCGGAGTTTTGGCGTTGCTGGATTACATTTCCAGTCCGGAGGCGCTGAAGCCGGAGAAAATGGTTTTTGTGGATGGCAGCCCGGCAGCATTAAAATCGGAGGACTACCCGGGCACCATGACCGTTCAGCAGGCCCACAGATTTGCGCTTTCATTGGAGGAGAATAGAGCCAAGGCTACCGAGCAGTTCATTCGTTCATTATTCAAGCAACATCAGGCCGAAACCCTGATTAATGAGATGACGGCGGCCAGCGTGAAAATGCCCTTATCGGCCACACTGTCGCTTTATTTCGACCTGTTCACAGGAGACAGGAGACCCGCTTTGATGCACGTGCCGGTTCCAAGTCTCGTGATGACCAATCCGGAAGGTCGATTAGTGGGAGAGTACATGAAGTCCAAAATCCCGAGATGCAGCCTCGAAGTAATCGAAGGCGCAGGATCCGCAATGTTCCTCGAAAAGCCACAAGCGTTTAACCAGATTTTAGAAAACTTTCTGGGCGAGCATTGAACAAAACAGTGACAGTCACCGATGTCCCCTAATTCAACAATTCTGTGGGATGAGGACAGGTTTCAGAATTAGGGGACATCGGTGACTGTCACTGTTTTGTCATTCCGATTTGCGTTTTACTGTTCCTTTTGAGGTCAAGTAAAACGGTAACGAGATCGCTTCCTCAATCTTCTTGCGGTAGCCTTTGACCGGCCACTCCCGTTCATAGAAATGATGGAGGATTCTTCCGCGCACTCTCGGCCGGGCTTCGGCGTCAAGGAAGGTTTGAAGCAGACGTTCCCGGATTGTCTCGTCTCCATTTCGAGCCAGATAATCGATAGCGGCGATGCAAACGTCGTCGTCATCATCTTCAAGGAATCGAGTGACCGTATTGGCAACCCGGGGGAAATCCTCATCCGGCAGATTCCCAATCAGAACCGATTTGGCCTCAGGCCATCGCGTGTATCCTGCAGACAGCCCGGTCAACACATCGGTTAAGGATTTGTAGAATTCATCCGGCGACAGAATTTCCTTCAACGCCTTGACCGGAAAGGTCACATCGGGTTCCACCTTCAGGTAAGCCAAAATCGGCTCCGCAGCGACTCTGCCCATCTGGATGAGCAACTTCACGGTGTATTGTTTCTCCTCAAGGTCCATACTTGCCTGAGGTGTCTGAACCGTAAATCTGCGAAGCAGTGCGGCAGCTGATTCCGGAGTGCCCCACGAAGCAAGCCGCTCCATTGCCGCCACCCTCGTCGCAGCTTCACCATGCACCTGAGTAGTCTGTTTGAGAGCCCGTTTTATCTGCCCCTCTGAGGGACCGGACTCCGTCGAAAACAGTTTGTGAAAAAAACTCATACCCCCAACCATGTCTCCGGAAATGTAATAGAGTTGTCAGCTATCAGCTGTCAGCTTCATTTTACATCAAGTTCCTGATGCCGTGATGCGGATTGCAGCTTATAATGACTGTTATGGAAGAACGCGATCTGTTTAACGAAAAAGATGAAGTCGTACCTGCCACCATTTACTGTCCGAAATGCCGCACTTCAATGGAATATCCGATAAAATGGCGTCGACGGACTAAGAGGACCTCTCTTCCGGCCGGCGCCGACGAGCGGGATCGGGCGAAATTTGAAAAAGCAAGGAACTATCGTATCCGGCTCGATGATAAGCTGCGCTGCAAAAATCCCCGCTGCGGGAAAACAATTGAGATTACTTCTCTGCAGACGGTAGTTTTTGATTAGGCAAGGACCTGTCAATGAATAAGGTTTGCATTTTGGCGCGAGCGCCGGGCGGGCAGATGCGAGGCGCGAGCGAGCCTGGGGGCCAGCAGCAAAATGTAAACGTTATTCATTGACAGGTCCTAACCGTCCGGCTGAGTACTCATGCACAAATTCCGTCAGAGCCCTCACGGAATCTTCGGGAGTCGATGGAAGAATGCCGTGCCCCAGATTGAATATGTGGCCCGGTCTGCCGTTTATCTGACTGAGAATTTCGGTCGCCCTTTGCCTGAGAACAGGCCATGGCGCCATCAACAAGACCGGATCCAGGTTTCCCTGCACGCCGACACCTGCGCCCACGCGATTCCAAGCGTTGTCGAGTAGAATACGCCAGTCAACGCCGATTACATCGCCCCCGGCTTCCGCCATCAATTCCAACAAGCCGGCAGTCCCGGTTCCAAAATGGATGGAGGGAATATTTTCTTTTTTCAGCTCTCGAAATATTTTTTGCGTGTGGGCGAGCACAAAGCTCCGGTAATCGGAAGGGCTCAGACATCCAACCCAGGAATCAAAGAGCTGCACCACTTGAGCGCCCGCTCGAACCTGAGCCTTCAGGAATCGCAGGATCGTTTCACAAAGCTTTTCCATCAGGAGATCCCAGGCGGACCGTTGCGTGTACATCATTTCCTTCGTCAGGAGATAGCTCGACGACGATCCTCCCTCGATCATGTAGCTTGCCAGAGTGAAAGGGGCGCCTGCAAAACCTATGAGTGGAACTTTTCCGTTGATTTCAGCGCGCACGCACTGAAGGCTTTTCAACACAAAGCCCAGGTCTGCTTCCGGATCAGGTATCCGCAGCGTGCGTATGCCCGCCTCGTTCCGAATCGGATTCCGGATGACTGGGCCGGGCGCAAACTCCAGATCAATGCCCATGCCTTCGAGCGGAAGCAGAATATCGGAAAAGATAATTGCGGCATCCACCGAGAATGCGCGGAAAGGCTGCAGAGTAATCTGCGCAGCGAGTTCCGGGTTTTTGAACATTTCAATGAGACTGTATTTTTCCCGAATATCGCGGTACACCTTCATGTACCGACCGGCTTGACGCATATACCAAACGGGAGTGCAATCAACAGTATCCAGCCGGCAGGCTCGCAGTAGTCTATCGTTTCGGCTCATCGTCTCTCATTCTCTCATCCAAAACCGTTTCTCGTTTCCCGTTTACGGACTTCCCGTTGGAGGCGGATATGATATCTGAGCTAAAGATAGCGAGCAACGGGGAACGGGGAACGGTCTTTCACGATATCAAATTACGCCAGATCAATATCGGCGTAAATGGGAAGATGATCGGATGTACGTCCGGGACCGGAGTTTTCAAATCTTATTGAGGCCGGCCCCAATGAGATTGCCTTTGTTTTCTCGTCCTGCTTTTGGCCGTGACCCAGGACCGGGACGCCTCTGCCGACAATCCAATCCAGCTTGAAACAGAGATATCCCCTGTAAGGATTGAGCCGTTTCTTGACCAGCTGGAGAATCCAGCGGGGCATGAACCTCGACTCCTCAAGAGAGTTGATAGCAGCGCGTGCAGTTTCTTCGTTGGAATTCATCCCTTCCCACTTGAATCCACTGTCGTGCAAGAGCTTGAAAAGAGGCTCACTCCCCGATTCAGGATAGAGCAGGCTTTCTTTCATCCGTGCAGGCGAGATGAACAACAATCGTGCAAGAGAGCGGAATGTGCGCCATGTTGTGCCCCGCGCAAAGCTGTTGGTATTCAGATCCCCCCCTAAGAGACAGGGGGCTTTCCCTCCGTCTGGAAGGTGCTTCAGGATGTGCTCTATCTGGCGAGCTCGGCATTGCGGCGTATTTCTCAATTCCAGGTGCACCGAACCTACCCAGAGGAGAGAGCTTTTCAGCTGCAGGCGGACCCACAGGCAAGTGCGCCTGCCGAACCGCTTTTCACCGAATTCGTACGGTTCAAACGAAACCGGAAGCGGAAGCACCAGACTTTCAGAAACAGGATAGCGGCTGAGGACAGCATTCCCCTGCAGGCTTTCGCGGTTTTCTCCCTCCAGAAACAACTCTTCATCGGTTCCCTTGGTGAGCTCAAAATGAGCCGGACTGAACACCGCATGCATTTCCAAAGCTTCCGCCAGATCCCGCGCCACATGGCGGTTCTCAGAGCGATTCATACCCCAATCCGCTTCGTTCAGAAGAATGACATCCGCCCACCTCAGGATTTCATCCTTTTGGAGACGCTCCAGGATTGACTTGAAGCGCTTCCCTTTTTCAATATTCCATTGCGCAACGCGGAGGAATGAGCTGAGCCGCGGAGTCGTTTTCTCGAACAGATGAACCTGAGGAGTTCCAAGATACGATTGGATTTGCTCCCCGTAACGGGCAAAGAATGCCGACCGTTTCAGTTGGTCAATTGTGCCGTACCCGCGCAGGTTTTCGATCCAGAATGTCAGGGGTTCCATACAACAAGCATTCAGAGTCCTGGGGTCCTTGAGGTTTTACTCAAAGACTCCAGGCAAATTACCTTGTTTCGGTAAGTGATTTCCGGTAATCCAAATCGACCGTACGCAATATTTTCAACGATTCAAGAAGACCCGGCCGGCGCAGTTCTTCCAACCCCACACTGTAATGCTCCGGATGTATAAACTGATTTATGCTTTGGGCCACAGCTTGGGCAAAATCTGAAAGATAGTCGGCCCGATCTACCGGCGTCTTAAAACTTACGCTGGGTTTATCCGGTTGCGTGGGTCGAGCCTTGTCGCGAGAAAGAGGAAAGGCCGGCACCAGGTTGGAATTCAGTTTTGCTATGTACCTCTCCAGGTTCTGATCGTGCGTCAGGCACACGGAAATTGCACGCGCGCGCAAATCGGGCGCCACTGATGGATCAAACGCCACGCGGGTCAAGCTTGGGAGGTCCTTTGCATATCGTTCCATTTTTCGGTTCCAGGCAAGCGTCTGGTCGGCATAAACCAGCAGACGCTGTTTCAGAACATCTTCATTATCAAGAAAAGGGCCGACAACACGAATGGAATCCCCATCGAGACCCAGACGCTCTTTGGCTCTGGCAACCGGATCCCCCAAGAAGGAACGCAATACATAGTTTTGCCACAGGCTGGGCGGCGGCTCTCGCTCCTCGTCCGATTTCTTTTGCTCCGGAGGCCGGGTCTCCTGAACTTCTATGTTGTAGGAACCGCGGAGCGGCGCAAGCAGTTCCTGAAGTTTTTCATAGCTCTTCTCATCTTCGACCAGGCTGCGCACTTCCATTCCATGCTTCGTAAAGATGAACACAGCCTCCACGCCCTGGCATAGGTCGGCTTCGTGGAAACGCAACCAGGCTTCCGTCATTTCCCTTGGCGTTGTGGAGTTCGGCATGTTATCTGACGTGACAACGTCATCAGATGTGGCAAAGGGGTTGATCGCCGGAGTGATTGAGCAGACGCAGAATAACAAAAGGGCTCGCAGCATTGCTTTCATGAAATTTTCACGATTTTATAAGATTACCCCTATAAGGCAAGCGCTGAGAAGTCAATTATACGGGAGGACATACTCCCGGGAGCGCCGCCGTCCCGGCGGCTCTTTTGCAGGATCCGAGACCGTAAAAAAGCCGGCGAGACGCCGGCGCTCCCGGGAATTTAATAGGCTTTCGCAAAATAGGCTTTTTCACTGGCCTGCTTTCCGCAATAGATGCACGAACCTTTCCCGTCCGGCTGATCAAGAGGAATGCAGCGCAAGGTGGCTTTGGTGCCTTCCTTGATGTTTTGCTCGCACTGAGCGCTCCCGCACCAGAAAGAATAGGCAAAACCCTTCTCCACGGCAGCCTGAAATTCTTCATAATTCTTTGGATCAGCGGTATTAGCCTCACGGAAATGAAGGGCGCGGTCATACAATGCCTTCTGTATTACATCTAAAGCCTGGGTCACAGCATCGCTGAGGCTGGTCTGGGAGACAAACGATTTCCCCTCTTTCCCCGGCTTATCCCGCCGCGCGAGCACTACTGTCCCTTTCTGCACGTCTTTCGGACCGATCTCGATTCTCAAGGGCACCCCGCGCATTTCCCAATCGTTGAATTTAAAGCCGGGACTGGTGCCCTCACGCTCATCCAGGATCACCCGCAAATCCGAAGCCACCAATTCTGTTCGAACCCTTCGGGCTGCTTCCATCACCTGCAATTTTTCTTCATCGCTCTTGTATATCGGGACAATCACAGCCTGGTGCGGCGCAAGGCGAGGCGGAAGAATGAGCCCCTGATCGTCGCCGTGGACCATGATGATCGCACCGATGAACCGCGTGGATAAGCCCCACGAAGTCGTCCAGCAGTGTTGAAGTTCGCCGTTTTTATCAAGGTATCTGATCTCAAACGCTTTGGCAAAATTTTGACCGAGATTATGGGACGTACCCGATTGCAGGGCTTTCCCATCTCCCATCATTGCTTCAATCGAGTAGGTTTCGTCGGCGCCTGCAAATCGTTCGAATGCCGATTTCCGTCCCGGGATCACGGGGATCGCAGCTTCGTTCACCGCAAAATCCCGGTAAATATTCAGCATTTGCCGGGTTTCCGCTTCAGCCTCTTCCAATGTTGCATGAGCGGTGTGCCCTTCTTGCCAGAAGAATTCCAAAGTACGCAGGAACAGCTTGGTACGCAATTCCCAGCGCACAACGCTGTTCCACTGATTGATCTTGAGCGGCAAATCTCGATAGGACTGAATCCATTTCGAGAAGGAATGACCGATGATGGTCTCGGAAGTCGGACGGATGACCAGCGGTTCTTCCAGCTCTTCTCCTCCGCCGTGAGTGACAACAGCCAATTCCGGAGAGAACCCTGCAACGTGCGATTTCTCCTTATCGATAAAGCTGCGCGGAATGAGCAACGGAAATGCGGCATTCAGGTGCCCGGTTGCCTTAAAACTCCGGTCGAGGAACCGCTGGATGTTCTCCCAGAGCGCCCAGCCATACGGCCGAACAATCATGCAGCCGCGCACCGGAGCGTAATCGGCCAGCTCCGCCCGGATGACGAGTTGGTTATACCACTCCGAAAAATCTTCAGAACGAGAAGGAAGTTTGAGTTCAGACATGGCGCCAATGCCCTCGATATAGTATCTCGCAGAAAATCAAAGGTTGAAAGCCTATAGGAGCCATTGCCATGTGTCAACAGTGGTCAGCGTTCACGCGTTCACGGGTTTACGCGTTAACGCGTAAACGCGTAAACGACGGGCTTGAAAACTCATTCATCTCTTTTGAAATCAAAGAGTCCAGCCGATAAATCCAAAAGCGCGGCTGAGGTGCCAAATTGCAACGGGTATTTGCAGCTGCTATATTGTTTATCAGCTCCGGCATGGACCGGCTTCTGTCTCCAGTTGCTGGAAGATAGGGAGAATTGAGTTTGAGCGTTCATATCAAATCGGAAAAGCGTTGGATGAAAGCAGAGCTGCATTCACACTGCAACCTTGATCCGATCGATTACCGCGTTTGTCAATACACCCCCGAACAATTGATTTCCAATGCAGCAAGACTCGGCTATGAGGTTCTCGCAATCACATGCCACGACCTGAACGTATGGACTAAAGAACTGGCCGACTACGCTGAGAGCCTCGGTATAACACTGATTCCAGGAATGGAGGTCACGGCCGAGCGGACATTTCATATGCTCGTATATAATTTTCGCGCCGAGGCCGAGGAGCTGAACACATTTAAAAAAATCCGCGCACTTTCCCGCGAGGATACTCTGGTGATTGCCCCCCACGCTTTTTTTCCCGGGGCTACTTGCCTAAGAGAACTCCTCGAGACGAACCTCGACCTTTTCGATGCGATCGAGTATTCAGGTTTCCAGGTCCGGGGTCTGGATTTCAATCGCCGCAGTGAACTCCTGGCGGCTAAATTCCAAAAGCCGCTGATTGGGAGTGGAGACGTTCACCATCTCTGGCAATTAGGCCGAACTTTCACCTGGGTTTACTCGGAACCGGGTGTGCAGCCGATATTAAGAGCCGTCAAACAAGGATTTGTCAAACTCCAGAAGTCGCCCCTCACATGGTTCGAAGCGGCAGGATGGTGGGTGAATGCCCTTTGGAGAAATGTGGTTCCAGCCAATCCGGCGCCCCAAGGGCTTGTTCCGGGCGTCTCAATCCCGGCGCGGGCGTCAAATGAAGTCGAAGATGGAAGATGCTTTGGACCCGCGAAAGAGAGCATGGAACCGTAAGGCATCCATATCGGTCAGCAGAGCCAGGAAATTGCAAACCGCGCGACCCGCTTCCATTTGCCCCCCTCCCAGGCACTCCTCAACAATGGGCCGGTAATATCGCGGAAATAGGGCCACGCTTTTTTTCTCCAACACCTCCTCCATGAGCAACTGAAAAAGATCCCTGAGAATTTCCCGTCCCTTCGTGCTCATGGCCGCAACTCTTGGATCTGTGATGACCGCCTCCCAGATCACTGATTTACAGAGCTCTGAAAGGATGCGCGCCTCGTCCGGAACGATCAGGTGCCAGGAGAAATCCGCGCGACTGCTTCCGCTGCAGGGTTCAATGGACACCGATGTAATCAAGTCATTGAGAATATTGCGCATGGCGGATTTTCTCTGCGCGCGTTCATCCCCCTGTTCGGAGGGAAGGATCTTTTTTGCCAGGTCGAAAAGGCGCTCGCGTACCTCCGGAAGGGACAGCTTCGGAGCTTCCTCCTCTTTCCGGGTCGTCTCGTAGCGTGCAAGTACCCGCCGGGCGAAGCGCGCCTGCGCCAGATCCCCCGGATGCAGGAATTGCGCCTGGAGAGCATCCTCCACATCATGCACCGAATAGGCACAGTCGTCCGCCCAATCAATGATCTGGCATGCGATCGAAGTTTTTTGCTGTCGAGTTTTTCGCCTGCTCTGTCTCTTGAGGATTGAGGCTCCTTTCTGCAGCGCCCACTTCGCTACAGGAAGGTCCGAAGAAAAGATGAACTTGTCGTTCCTGATATCTTGCTCGTAAGGATATTTCAGAACTCCGGCCAAAGTCGCCCGGGTCAGGTTGAGGCCGGGATACAAAGGAGACTTTGGTTCCGCCGCCACCAGAATATGGAAAGTTTGCGCATTCCCCTCGAATCGGAGGACTTTTTTCCCGGCAAGCCGGGATCGGCGGCTCACTTCCAGCATGCAGGCGTCCAACGTCTGCTCTCCGGCATGTCCGAAAGGGGGATGTCCCAGATCGTGCGCCAGCGCGGCCGCCTCGGCCAGTTCCGGAGCAAGACAGTGTTGAAGTGCAGGATTTTCAAACAGCTGATTCTGGGCAATGGCCCGGGCAATCTGGGCGACTTCCACGCTGTGGGTCAACCGTGTGCGATAAAAATCCGCCAGCCCGATTCCAAAAACCTGCGTCTTTCCTTGCAGCCGGCGGAAAGCCGCACTATGCAAGATCCGGTCGCGGTCCCTTTCTGCAGCATGCCGGTGGTCTTTGGGAGAAGCGGGGCTCTCCGGATATCTTCGTTCCAGCAGGAATTCGTCCATAGCTTCGCCGATTCCAAATTCGAGATTCGAGATTCGAGACTGCCGAAAGCTTTTCTTTTAATCTCGAATTCCGAATCTCGAATTATAGTTGATAGATCCTCGTAAGCTCGCGCTTCAGGTACTCGAACGCCTCCTGTGGATCGTCGCAGCGATGGAGCGGGCTCAGGTCCTGCTGCGAGATCGTACCCCAGCGCACCATTGCGTCAAAATTCAGGACTTGGTTCCAATATTCCGAACCATACATCAGGACAGGCATTCTCTTGCGAGTTTTTCTTGTCTGGACCAGAGTCAGGACTTCAAATGCCTCGTCCAAGGTACCAAATCCTCCTGGGAAAATGACCAGGGCTTTTGCCGGATATACGAACCAGAACTTCCGCATAAAGAAGTAATGAAACTCAAATGCAAGCTCCTCTGACACATAGGGATTGATCCTCTGTTCAAAAGGAAGACTGATTGAGAAGCCAATCGATTGTCCCCCAGCCTCATGAGCGCCGCGATTCGCCGCTTCCATGATCCCCGGTCCGCCACCCGAACAAATCATCATTCGCTTAGGTCCGCCGTCAAGCGTCCTCGCCCAGCGGACGATCAATTGCGCCAGCATCGAGGCATCCTCGTAATAACGGGACAAAAGAAGCGCCTGCTCTGCCTGCTGTACTTCGGCACTCGAGGGCTTATTTTCCCCGGTCGCCGTTTGAAGCCGGTTCCGCAACTCATCCAGCCGCTTCGCGCTCACTTCTCGCGGCAGGACCCGCGCCGATCCAAAAAACACGATTGTGTCTTTGACGTGTTGCCATTTCAGGCGGCTGGCAGGCTCCAGGTACTCGCTAAGAATTCTAATGGTGCGCGCATCCTTGCCTTGCAAAAATCCGGCATTTTGATAAGCCTTGGACGGCTTTTTGGGGATCTCGTTCATACCAGCGTCTCCAGAAGTGCCAATTGACAATTTACGATTGACGATTGACGATTGAAAAAGCGCATCCTGATGGCCTTTCAATCGTCAATCGTAAATCACTACCCGTGCCCTATATCAGGGCATGATGGTTCACAGGGCCGGCACCTTTGCCCAGGCCCGGATTGGTTTCTATGGCCCTCGTTATAAACTTCTTTGCCGTATCCACCGCTTCCGGAAGCTCCCGCCCTTTCGCAAGCTCAGCCGTAATGCACGCGGAAAAGGTGCAGCCGGTTCCGTGAGTGTGGAAGGTGGCGATTCTAGGAGACCGGAAAAAGGAAAACTTGCCTTCAAAATAAAGGACGTCCACAGCATCCGATTCGAGGTGTCCGCCCTTGAGCAAGACCGCATTTGCCCCCAGTCCTGCTATCCTGATCGCGGCTTCCTTCATGCTTTCGAGGTCGTAAACCGGCATGCGCGCCAGTTCGCCCGCCTCATGCAAGTTAGGCGTAACCACAAAAGCACAGGGCAACAACAGCTGCGCGAAAGCAGCCCGCGCCGAATCAGACAATAGCGGTTGACCATGTTTGCTGATCATCACCGGATCGATGACGAGCGGGAATGTGAAGCTCCGCGCCTTCTCCGCCAGCAGCTCAACGATTTCCCGATCGCCCAACGCTCCGGTCTTGGCTGCAGCCGGCGGAATATCCTCAAGCACCGCTTCCAGCTGGTCAGAGACCAGTTTTGGAGACAGTATTTCCACGGCGCTGACTCTCTGCGTGTTTTGGACCGTTATCAAAGTAATGACACTGGTCCCATAGACTCCTCTTTGATGAAAGGTTTTCAGGTCTGCCTGTATTCCGGCGCCGCCGGAAGGATCAGAGCCGCCGATGGTTAGTGCAGCA
>JBEKKY010000064.1:0-22714 GCA_050010475.1 Acidobacteriota bacterium
TGGGCAGGGAATTGTTTGCATTCCTCGGGACAGTGTTGCCATTGTGGATCATCTGCTTCCTTATCCAACTCGCTCGCGTTCTGCGCCAACTTCCCATTTACAGCCTTTATCCCGCTACCCTTAAGGATCCTTTGCTCTCAAGCCTTCCCTGGGGCGTTCTCGCCTGGATCTTCGGCATCTCCTTTTTCGCAGCCGCAGTATCGTGCATTATCTTCATTTGTTCATTCTGGAGCTCGCCCAAACCCGATTTTAATGTTTCCAAACTGGTGCTGCTTGCTCTCCTGCTGATCGGAGTCGGACTCGCGCTGGCGTACAATGCCTATTGGGCTACGATTTTTCTCGTCCTTCCGGCCTGGATCTGGGCGTTAGTCGGCTGCAAGCGAAACCACGGCGGGCGCATGGCAAACAGCATCCTTATTGTTTCTGCAGGCATCCCGTATTATGCGGCGTTGGCAGTTTCCGCCTCACGACTGAACATGGGCTGGAATTTCGTCTGGTATCAAGTCCTGGCACTCGGCAACGGACTGTTCACGAAAACCGCGTACTTGCTGGCAAGTGCCATCATCGCGGTCGGAATACGGTTTCTCGCAATCCAATTCCACGAAACCGCCGCGCCTCAAAATAGCAGAAATCATTAGGCAACCGTTGGTGCAGTAAAGCAGCTATCAGTAAAAACCGCTTGCTGAAAGCTGACGGCTGATAGCTGATAGCTACAAATCAGTTATTGGCGCAAACGATCCTGCGCAGCATGTTAATGTGATTCTCTATGCTCGAGCGGTCCTCGGGGGCAACTGAATTTTTGAGGTACGATTCCAGATCTGCAAGCGCTTTGGCGAAAAGGCTGGTCTCCATATACAGCAATCCCCTGTCCCGCACTTCCGAGGAAGCCGACGGATTCAGCATCAAGATTTTTTCTATGACTGAAAGGGCTCTTTGATACTGGTCTCTTTGCGAATAGATCCCTTTAAGGTTGTAAAGCATCCGCGTGATAATCGCCCGCTTCTCCATGGGCTGAAGCAGAGAGGCATTCATCTGCACACTGCCGCTGGTGGTCCTGTCCAGCAATTCCTGGCAGTCGTTCAGGGTGAGTATCCGGCCCAGATTAAAGGGATCGATGATGACATCACGGTCATCATAGACATGTTTGACAAGAAAGTGCCCGGGAAAGCCGACTCCCATTATTGGAAAACTGATGCGCTTCGCTACTTCGATATAAATAACGGAGAGAGAGATCGGAATTCCCAGCCTTCGATCGAGGACTTCATTTAGATAGCTGTTTCGCGGATCGTAATAATCCTCGTTATTTCCCCTGAGTCCTTCCTGCACGAAGAGCACTTCGTTTATGCTTTCGATGATGTTGATCGGACCGCGGTCCATTCCAATTAGTACTTCCGCGCTCGCCGCGAGCGCATCCAATCGCCGCAGATATGCTTGAGCATCGATTCCCGGATACTCTTCCAGCGCCAAAGCCAAGGCCGCCCGATCCAGAGGAAAAGACTCTTCGCTCAGCGCGGATAATTCCAGGAAATATTGACGAGCCTCTATAGTCTCAATAATCACACAGATCCTAGAATAGCATTTACAGGCTATCCAATTATACCCCCCAAAACTACCTGGAGTGCGGGACCGCAGATTGAGTCAGAGGAATTTGGTGATTTCGTCCGTCCTTCTGGAGCTAATCCGCAGGCGCTTCCCCGGGAGAATCGTCTTTGAAACCGTATCGGAGAACCCTTACCTTGACCATTCTTCTGCCAAACTTCATGCAAGACTGGTAGCTCGGCAAAAAAATGTCAATGATCTTGCCCTTGATTAACTCGCCGGTGTCCATAACCTGATAGACCCCGCTCATAAAGGGAGATTCTATATAAATCATTGATCCCAAAGGTATTATCTTTGGATCAGCAGAAACGTACCCCTTAGCGGCAGGAACTCCAGCGGCAGTGAGGCCAGCTAAACAATAGGCTGTGGCATGGAAGTCCTCCGGGGAGTTGGAAACGGGGTCCGGTTTGGCAAGTTGGGAAGCATGGATGAAGAGTCTGGCCTCTAAAGTGTTTTCTGAAGTCTTCGCGGACTCTCTGTGGGTGAAATGAAGAAGGCAGGCAAACCCGAAGACGATAGCAGCGGTCCGAAAAAACTCAACCTGCCTCCGATTCATCCTGCATGCATTGTTCAGCATATTCCCTCCTAAGGAAAAAAGAAATCTCCCCCCAAAATCCAGGCGGAAGATGCGGAACTCAGTTCAAGCTAGGTCGAAATAGTCGGGGGAAAAAGACACCGTCACTTCAGGATGTAGTGCTATTCGGGTATGCGTCTCTCGGCAGCCACTCAACATGGGGAATAGGCTAGCATTTTCGTCACCATAGGGCAACTACTATTTTAGTGAGTTAGGTTTAGAGCAAGTGTGACCGTGATCACGCCTTGTCATGCTCGCGGATCATAGTAACGCAGCGCCTGTCCCAAAAAGCCTGTCGATACCCGACTGAGCGACTTCACGGTCCTGGTCAGGGCTGCCGGAACTGCACCCGATTCCACCGGCTATCATTCCTTTGTGGAAGATGGGTAATCCGCCGCCCACGATCATAAATCGGCCCTGATTTGATACGTGCATTCCGAAAGCCGGGCCTCCTGCTCCGGCAGTGGCGGCATACTCGTGGGTAGCTCTCCGGGCACAGGCGGCCGTAAAAGCCTTATTAATAGAGACGTCAATGCTGGTCAGGCGAGCTCCATCCATTCGGACGAAGGCCAGCAGATGTCCTCCGTCATCAACGACCGCAATGTCCATATCCACTCCTATTCCCCTTGCTTTGGCCTCGGCACCCTCCAAAATGACCTTTGCATCCGCTAAAGTAAGCTTTGGCGACATTATCATGATGGGTTTCCTCCTTTTGAGTACTAGCTTAACATCTTATGCTGGCAATCGGGGTCCGGATCGGCATCGGCACCGGGATTGAAATGCTGATCCCGATGCCGACGCCCATCGTGGTTCCCGAGAGTTTGAAACTGGAATGAACAAAACAAAAGCCATCTTCTTTGATGCCGCCGGCACTCTCTTCCACGTTTGCGGGAGTGTGGGCAAGATCTATAGTGACGTCGCTCGGCATGCATGTGGTATTCTTTAATCTGGTTGATAAGTTTGTTTATTGAGGTCACAACCCTCCTGTCCTGAATGATTTCCATTGAGCAGGTAGCTGCTATGCACGAACTTGGAATCGCACAGAGTGTTCTGCAAATCGTCCAGCAGTCGGTGCCGGAAAAGAGTGCGGCAGACGTAAGGAGTATCCGTGTCCGTGTAGGCCGGCTCTCGGGGGTGGTTGCCGATTCGCTCGAGTTCTGTTTCAGCGCCATTGTCAGCCAGACAGACATGCAGCGAGCCAACCTTGAAATCGAAAGCGTGCCGATAATATCGGAATGCCAGGACTGCCTGCAGCGTTTTCAGATGGATGATTTGGGATTTTTCTGTCCAAATTGCAAAAGCACTAACCTGCGGTTGATTTCCGGCCGGGAATTGGAGGTTGTGGAAATCGTACTGGCAGACGAAGGTGACGAGGCGCTATGAGCGTGATAACGGTTGAACGGAAAGTATTGGAGAAGAACGAACAGATCGCAAAACGGAACCGTGATCTTTTCCAGGAGCAGGGGATAGTTGTCCTGAACTTCGTAAGCTCCCCAGGCGCCGGCAAAACCAGTATTCTGGAGAAGACACTCCAGGAACTGCGCGGTTCGCTTAAGATTGCGGTCATTGAGGGGGATGTTCAGACGGATCTCGACGCACAGCGCGTTGCACGATATGAGGTCCCGGTGGTGCAGATCGTGACGCTCGGTGGCTGTCACCTCGAAGCAAAACTTGTTCAAGACGCGCTTCAGAATCTAGACCTGAACGGATTGGACCTTTTGTTTATCGAAAACGTCGGGAATCTTGTCTGCCCTGCCAATTATGATCTCGGGGAAGCCATTAAGGTGGTCGTCCTGAGCACAACCGAAGGCGATGACAAACCGCTGAAGTATCCCGGGATGTTTCTAAATTCGTCCGTGTTGATTATCAACAAGATCGACCTGATCCCCTATGTCAATTGCAATCTAAGTGCAATGAAGAAGAATGCTCTTCAGATCAATCCCTCACTACGGATATTTGAGGTCTCATGCTTCACGGAAGCGGGGATCCCGGAATGGTGCACCTGGCTTAGAAAGAAGGACGTCTCAGGACAGTGATTCGCAGAATGCACATCGCCCTTCGTGGCGCGGTACAGGGAGTCGGGTTCAGACCGTTCGTATACAGGCTCGCCTCGGACATGAAACTGCCGGGCTGGGTGCTGAACTCGCCGGAAGGAGTTTTCATCGAAGTCGAAGGTGAGAAGGACGACTTGGATTCCTTCTTGTTTCGACTTCAAGAAGAGAAACCACCTCCATCATTCATCCAGAGCCTCGAGTTCTCTTTTCTCGATCCGGCGCATTTCAACAGTTTCGAGATTCGAAGCAGTCGATTGAGCGGCGCCACCACTGCCCTGGTCCTGCCCGATATCGCCACCTGCAGGGAATGTCTTTCGGAAGTGCTTGATCCACGCAACCGTCGTTACCGATACCCTTTTACCAATTGCACTCACTGCGGCCCCAGATTCACGATCATCGAATCTCTCCCTTATGACCGGCCCAACACATCCATGAAAAAATTTGAGATGTGTCCGGATTGCAGGACGGAGTATGAGAATCCGGGCGATCGGCGCTTTCATGCTCAGCCAAATGCCTGCCCTGCCTGCGGTCCGCTGCTCGAAACGTGGGACGAATCGGGCAAGACTCTCTCCCGCTGTGATGATGCTCTTCGGGAAACAGCAGAGGCAATCAGACAGGGAAAGATCGTTGCAATCAAAGGCCTGGGAGGTTTTCATCTGGTCGCAGACGCGCGCAGTCAGGAAGCTGTCGAGAGGCTGCGTGCAAGGAAACACCGGGAAGAAAAACCTTTTGCGCTGATGTATCCCTCATTGGACCAAATAAAGGAAGATTGCAGAGTTGCACCTCTCGAGCTGAGACTGCTCTGCTCCGCTGAATCCCCAATTGTACTGCTCGAACGCATCCAGAGCCGATTGCAGCAGACCATTTCACCTGCCGTTGCACCAGGAAACCCATACCTTGGAGTCATGCTCCCCTACACTCCGCTTCATCATTTGTTGATGAGGGAACTTGGTTTCCCCGTTGTCGCAACGAGCGGCAACCTGTCCGACGAGCCGATTTGTATCGATGAGCGGGAAGCCTTGGTTCGCCTTTCCGGGATCGCTGACCTGTTCCTGGTGCACAATCGCCCAATTGTCCGGCACGTCGACGATTCGATTGTCAGGGTCATCCTCGGGAGAGAACTCATCCTGAGACGCGCGCGCGGCTATGCTCCTCTGCCACTCCGCTACAAGTATCTGGTTCCCAACCTCTTGGCCGTAGGTGGACACCTGAAAAACACGGTTGCGATGACAGTAGGAGATAATGTATTTGTCAGCCAACACATAGGAGACTTGGAAAACAGTGAAGCCTTGCAAGCGTTTCAAAACGTAATCCAGAGCTTTCGCCGATTATATAAAGTCGATCCTGTACAAGTAGTGTCCGACTTGCACCCTGATTACCTGTCGACGAAGTTCGCGCGCGACTATGGGCCTCCGCAGATATCAGTTCAGCATCATTATGCTCACGTAGCCGCCTGCATGGCCGAGAATGAACTTGATGGCAGGGTTTTGGGCGTCTCGTGGGACGGGACAGGGTACGGGCTGGATGGGACGATTTGGGGAGGAGAGTTCCTGCTAACTGATGAGCGTTCGTTTACCAGAATGGCCTGCTTCAGGAAATTCAGGCTGCCGGGAGGCGCAGCGGCGGTTAAGGAGCCTCGGCGTGCAGCGCTCGGAGCGCTGTACGAAATCCTGGGATCCGGTGTTTTTAAAGACAGGGACCTCATCCCGGTCCGTTCTTTCAGTCAACAGGAAATTTCCGTCCTTGAGCGGATGCTTGAAAATGGCATTCATTCCCCATGGACAACCAGCGCAGGACGCCTGTTTGACGTTGTTGCTTCCCTTTCCGGATTGAGACAACTGATCAAGTTTGAGGGACAAGCCGCCATGGAGTTGGAATTCGCCATCGAGTCAGAGGAAACAGAACAAGTCTACTTATTTGAAATAGTCAGCGGCGCGACGATGACTGTGGATTGGGAGCCATTGATCCGAGCAATCCTGGAGGATGCGAGGCATGGAATCCCTCTAGCCAGGATTTCAAGAAAATTCCACAATACCCTTGTGGAGATTATTGTAGCGGTTGCCAGACTGGCCGGGGAAAAACGTGTGGTCTTGACCGGAGGCTGTTTTCAGAACAAGTTTCTGATCGAGCATTCGGTTCAGCGGCTCGAACAGGAAGGATTCAAACCCTACTGGCATCAGAGAATTCCGCCGAATGATGGCGGCATTGCGCTTGGCCAGATTGTGGCAGCTTCGCGTATACTTAGAGGTTTGGAGTCTTAGAAGTAAGGGAGAATCGACCATGTGCCTGGCAGTTCCGGGAAAGATTATCAGCATTGAGGGTACGGACCCGATCTTCCGTTGCGGCAAAGTCAGTTTTGGCGGGATCATCAAACAAATCAATCTCGCCTATGTGCCTGAAGCCAAAATAGAGGATTATGTTCTTGTCCATGTCGGCTTTGCGATCAGCATCATCGATGAGGCTGAAGCACAGCAGGTGTTTGACTATTTGAAGCAAATGGGAGAGCTCGCGGAATTGGAAGAAACAAAATAGGGGACGTCACCCTATTTTCGTGATAATAGGGTGTCGTCCCCCTTTTTTGAGAGCAGCAGCCGATGAAATTTATCGACGAGTATCGAGATGCAAACGCAGTTCAGCGTTACGCCCAGGCCCTGAAGCGCATCACTCAAAAATCCTGGACAATCATGGAAGTCTGCGGAGGCCAGACCCATTCAATCGTAAAGTTTGGCATCGATGAACTGTTGCCCGAAAGCGTAACACTGGTTCACGGCCCCGGCTGCCCGGTATGTGTTACTCCCGTGGAATTGATCGAGAAGGCGATTGAGGTTGCATCCATTCCAAATGTCATTTTCTGTTCTTTCGGAGACATGCTTAGAGTTCCGGGAATTTCGAGAGATCTGCTGACGGTCAAAGCGGCCGGAGGAGATGTTCGAATCGTTTACTCGCCTCTCGACGCCCTCAAGCTCGCCATAGATAATCCACAACGCGAGGTCGTTTTTTTTGCCGTCGGATTTGAAACCACCGCACCTGCCAATGCGATGGCGGTATTCCAGGCGGAGCAGCAGGGCGTGCGCAATTTCTCGCTGCTGGTCTCTCATGTACTGGTTCCGCCGGCTATGGAGGCAATTCTGTCTTCTCCCGAAAACCGGGTACAGGGTTTTCTGGCAGCGGGGCACGTCTGCGCAATCATGGGGTACACGGAATATGAACCGATTGCACGGAAATATCGAGTGCCGATCGTGGTTACCGGATTTGAGCCCCTGGATATAATGCAGGGAATCTATATGTGTATCCGGCAGCTTGAAAACGGGCGCGCCGAAGTGGAGAACCAATATTCCCGCTCGGTGAAAAGGGAGGGGAATCTCGCCGCGCAAAAGTTGATTCGGGACGTTTTTTGCGTGGTGCCGCGCAAGTGGCGCGGCGTTGGTGAAATTCCTCAAAGCGGCTTGGGACTCCGGGAGAAATATGCCCGGTTCGATGCCGAGACCCGCTTCGGCATCGCGGACCACACGGCCGATGAGCCTGCCGAATGCATGAGCGGACTGATACTGCAGGGAATCAAGAAACCCCACGAATGTCCGGCTTTCGGTTTACGCTGCACTCCGGAGCATCCTTTGGGAGCGACAATGGTTTCTTCCGAGGGCGCCTGCGCCGCTTATTACCTATATCGACGAAGAACATCTGAAACGGACTAAGCCATGGACTCCGATTTGAAAACCGGCGGATTTGTCTGTCCTATTCCGATCGAACAATACCCGAACGTCCTGCTTGCCCACGGCGGAGGTGGAAAGCTGACTCATCAGCTGATCGAAAAGATGTTCATCCCCACATTCGGCAATTCGATGCTTGGATCCCGGCATGATGGAGCTGTGTTCGATATATCATCCCAAAAACTTGCCTTCACGACCGATTCTTATGTGGTTCATCCGCTCTTTTTTCCTGGCGGAGATATCGGCACACTTGCGATCAACGGCACGGTGAACGATCTGGCTATGTGCGGCGCCCGCCCTCTGTATTTGAGTGCAGGGTTCATTATCGAAGAGGGCCTGCCGATGGAAACGCTTTGGCGCGTGGTCCAGTCCATGGGTGTTGCGGCCAAGGAAGCCAACATCCAGCTGGTCACCGGCGACACAAAGGTGGTCGACAGGGGGAAAGGGGATGGAGTTTTTATTAATACCGCAGGAATCGGGGTAGTTGAATCCAGATACCCCATCTCTCCCGCAGGCGTGAAGCCGGGTGACGCTATACTCCTCAGCGGAGATATCGGGCGTCACGGAATTGCAATCATGGCAGTGCGTGAGGGGCTCGAGTTTGAAAGCACGATCATGAGCGATTGCGCGGCCCTGCCCGGAATTGTGCTTTCTTTGCTCTCGGATGGAATTGAAGTGCATTGCTTGAGGGACCTGACACGCGGAGGCCTGGCCAGCGCCCTGGTTGAAATATCCGAAGCTGCGTGTGTCCATTTGGAAATCGAGGAGACTGCAATCCCTCTGCTGGAAGATGTCCGGGGTGCTTGCGAGATTCTGGGATTTGATCCCTTGTATGTAGCAAACGAAGGGCGTTTTGTGAGCTTCGTTCCGGCGCACGAAGCGGATCGGACACTCAAATTGATGCGAAATCATCCTCTGGGCAATCAGGCAAGCATTATCGGAACGGTCAGGAATGGAAAGCGTGGGCTGGTAACGATGCGGAGCCGGATTGGCGCAACTCGGATTGTCGACATGCTCAGCGGCGAACAACTGCCCAGAATTTGCTAGCTCGAAGCGGAGCCCTTGGAGCTATGGCTTTCAGGCTACTTGTCCCCCTTTTCCCCAATATGCTGCTCCACGGCAGATCGGGCACTTCCCTCGCCGCCCTATATTCGTAACCGCTGAGTACTCCTGATACTTTGAGTTTAAAGCCCACATTCTCGCTTCAACTGGCGTAGATCTGCCTCAAACTGCACCGTCATGGAGAACGTGTATATGCGAGCAATATCGCCATTGTTTTGGAATTCGACAATTTTTCGCAAATCGCTTTTGCGCTGTTTCCAGGTAACGCCATCAGTAAAGAACAAAAAAGCGGTATCGGATCTTTTCGAGGCGATTATCGTCCGGATATCACCGAGAATGTCTGTCATTTTAGAGCCCGTTGCTCCATACCCCTTCGATTCGATCAGTATCCGGGGAGCCGCTCTGGAAGGAATGGCAAAATCGCATTTGGCCGTCTGCCCGCGAGGTCCACTAAATGTGCAGCGCATCTGGTATTGGCTACCGAATACTTTCGTTACGATTGCTTCGGCAAAATCCTCTACCACCCTCCCGCGGCGCTGGCCAGCTATGGCGCTGCCACGCCCGCTATGTAATCTTTCAACTAAGGTGTCGCTCCAATGCAAAGGCCGATTAGCCTCTTCAGCCATAGCATCCAGTAACCCTACACTCAATAGGGCTTCAATAAATGAGGATTGGTTCGAGCGGTATGCCTTCACGCCGATGCCCGTATCCGTCAAGATTCCTCTCAATGCGGAAACAAACTGGTCCTTTGACAAACCAAGAAAGAGACGACAAATTAACATTCCTTCTTCAAAATCGGGATCTAGGAGTTCCCTTATGTCATCAAGGGCGTACGACATTTTGATTGGAAAAGATTTCAGCCGCTCAATAACGCGCCTAGCCGTTTCATCCTTCCAATCGACAGTCAGAGGTCGAAGACTTGCGATTATTTCATGGAGGTTTTGCGCAACGACTTCCATCTATTGCCCCAGTATGAGATATTCGTTCACTCTTGCGCGCTCCACATGGTCATGAGTTCCAAAGTGATAACAGTGCGGTTTTTCATAAATAGTTACGTTCGTCTTATGGCGCCGCATTAATTTTTCGAGTTCTTCCAGATCTGGAAAGCCGTTTGAGCTATATGAGAGGACAATAATACTTGTGCGGTAAAGGCGAAACAAGCGCTCAAAAGCGTCTATGGCTGTTTTACGATAGCTGAAAGGTGTATACAGCTTCTCGATCTTTTTGACTCTGGTGTTTTCCATTATGCGCAGGCCTTTCCAATAGCATGAAAGGCCTTCCACAAAGTGATAGCGTTTAACATAGCAGTTATCGTCGGACCGCGGTACGTAAGGCGGATCAAGGTAAACCAGATCCACACCCTCGGGTTTTAAGCTGAAAACATCAGCTTTCCTTACAATATGCCGGAAGCCATTGTCGAAGACAGTCCGGTTGAATGCTTCAACCTGTTCGAGAAAGTGCTCCTCAAGGGACAATCGGAGATCGCGGCGGCCGTCATCGTAATGCGATAAGTCGCCGGAGATTGTGAAAACTCCGCGGGGTTGTTTTTTCAGGCACGACCGGATTAGTGCCGCTCTAGCCAAAGCTTGTTTGTGGGGGTGATCGAGAACCTCTATGTTTCTGGAAACTTGATCCAGAAATCGGAGGTCGTCTTTGGTAAAAAAGATTCCTTGAAATGTCTTTTCGACAAACCCGATCCCCCGGGAGGGCTTTAGAAGGCCCTTCACTGTAGCATCATCCAGCCGCTGGCTATTATTCGCTATTGTTGCATATGCTAGAACCGTCGGGAAATTCATGAAATCAGAGGCAATCACCCGCTTTCCCATAGCCTTGAGCAAATAAGCAACACACCCACTTCCCACAAAAGGGTCTGCAGCCGTCTCAAATTTCACTGTACAGAGGACACCATGGATCCAGGGCAAAAGCCGATGTTTGGAACCCATATACCTCAGTTCTGGATAATCCTTCACATGCCCGGGCAAATTCTCCCTGGAAGATAGCAATTGTCCTTGGGCATCAGTTAGCAAAGATTCCGGGATTGATGCCAGCACTGCTTTTGCCATATTGAAGAGTCCTAGCTGCTCCTGTTTTTGAGGCATGATTTTACCTCATTGTCAGAAATTGTGTATTGGGAAAAGCAGGATTGAAGATAGGGATCTTCGAATTGCATGAGAATTACGGCCTTCCGTTCCACCGCTGAGAAAGGGGGCGGCAAAATACCTAATTGCCGGTTGCGGATCTGAGCCAAATTATTTTTATCGTGTGGCACTGAAAAGCATTTGCCTGAAGAGGATTCATCCACAACTCGAAAGCATTTCCCGATGTAAGGAGTCAATGAACTCCAGAGGCTCCAAAGGCGGGTAGACCGAACATCAGCGAAATATTCACTCGGTTTCGCCGTGCGATAACTGGTTCCCTGAAAATCAGCGGTGTCCATCCCGCTTAACGTATTTTTAAAAAATAGGTGAACGCAGCGGACCTGCCTGATTTAAAATGCTGCAGCCTGCATTCTGAGGAGATCCCCGTGGTATTCGTGCGACGTGTTCAGGAAATTCGACAAGGTTTTCAGCGCACCTTTTGGGTAGCGAATGTTACTGAACTTTTTGAGCGGCTGTCGTACTACGGAGTGAATGCTGTCCTCGCCATTTATCTGCACGAAACGCTCAAATTCTCGCCGCAGCAGACCGGCGAATTGATCGGCTTCTTCGGCGGCGTGGTCTGGTTCCTGCCGATCATTGGAGGAACACTGGCCGACAGGCTCGGATTCCGTCGTTCGCTCGCCGGCGCTTATCTGGTTCTATCCCTTGGGTATTTCCTGCTCGGCTCGCTTTCATCTGCATGGATGGCTCCCTTGAGGAATGCCCTGCCGCTCGCTGTGGTCGTTCAACTGATTCTCTGTGTTCCGGCACTCGGCCCCGCAATCGTAAAGCCCTGCGTTGTCGGGACAACAGCACGCGCCTCAAGCGAAAATGTTCGTTCGCTCGGATACTCGATTTACTACACGCTGGTGAATATCGGCGGGACCCTAGGCCCTATCGTTGCATTTGCAGTCCGGCGGACCATCGGAATTGAGAATGTCTTTCGTGTATCCGCCGTCAGTGTCTTCCTGATGTTCTTCTGTACGCTATTTTTCTACAGGGAACCCGATCAGCTCCTTGAAAAGCAGGTGGCCAGCTTTGCCCAGGCATTCAGAAACATGTTTGTCGTTTTGGGAAACCTGCGCTTTATGGTCTTTCTGCTGATTTTCTCGGGTTTCTGGGTCATGTTCTGGCAGGAGTTTATCGCCCTTCCGCTATTTATTCGGGGCTACGTAAATCCAAACGCTGATGTGGATCTCTTAACTACTGTAGATCCCCTGGCGGTCATTCTTTTTCAGATCCTGGTCAGTTACCTTACCCGTAAAGCGAGGCCATTTGGGGCAATGACTGCGGGAATCCTTATCACCAGTCTATCCTGGCTGATTTTGGCCGTCTGCGATCTCAGTTGGCAAGTTCACACAACCCTGCGGATCGGGTCGTGGAGCGCGCCTGTCCAGGGGCTGCCGGTTTACGCCGCTATTGCGCTTATAGTGCTGGCTATTGGTGAAATGGTTCAATCCCCGAGATATTACGAATATGTATCGCGGCTTGCGCCGCCCGGTCAGCAGGGGACGTTCATGGGATTTGCGTTCCTGCCCATCGCGATTGGTTTTGTAATCGCGGGACAAACCGGGGGCCGTCTCGTCAATTACTTCGGAGAAGTTCTCCACCGTCCGCATCAGCTTTGGTTCGTCGTTGCGGGCATCGGCGTACTGACGACTGTCCTGATGTGGATTTATGACAAGGTAGTTAAGCCGGTCCAGGGCGGAGAGAACTCCGCCACCTAGATCGGAATCGGTATCGGTATCGAGAATCGAAACCGATTGCGATTGCGATACCGATTCTTCCCCAGTTCTGTCGCGGGATTGTGACCGCCAGCGGGATTGACAACAACCGTCCATCTCCTGATCTGGAAAATCTGTTGCGGGAACAAGAGGAGAAAATGCGGCAGGATCCTGCGATCGATTTGGCCACACACCCGCGCCTGCTGGCCTGGAAGGAAGCGTATCGCCAGTTCGGCTCCAATCCGAATAAATTCACAATCAGGCAAATCCGTGCGTTCCATTTCACCTGCCGTTGACGCTTTCAACATTATCAGCATAAAGCACGTCATCCCGTGCGGCGGAGATGACATGGACAGTGTCGAAGGGGATGTGACATTGGGGCGGGCCGTTTCGGACGAAACTTTCGCTCCCATTTTCAAACCTGAGGAAATCGAGCATCCGGATCCGGGAGAGGTCATTTATGTGAACCGCCGGACGAAGCGCGTGCTCTGCAGACGCTGGAACTGGAGAAATGCGGATTTTTCCAAACTTGCCGCGCAGACCAGGAACCTCGCGATAAACGTCGACGGGATGATGCCTGCAATCAGCCGATCGGAAATTGAAGAAGCGGCAGAGGGATTGAAAGAGCTTTTGCTTCGCTTCTGCGGCGGCCGTATATCGGTTCAGTATCTTGACGCCCGGAATTGCGAGGTCGAAGTTCCGCTCTAACAACTCTAAGGGCCTGGTAATGAATAAAGGTTACATTTTGCTGCTGGCCCCCAGGCCCGCAGCCCAAGGGGGCGCGGCGGCGGGCGGGTATCTGCTTCGTTGCCGCTCCTCGACGATGACACCGCATCGCCTGCGTCGCGGCGCCTCGCATCTGCCCGCCCGGCGCTCGCGCCAAAATGCAACCTTTATTCATTACCAGGCCCTAACCACGAAATACACGAAACTCACGAAAGATCTTCGTGTGTTTCGTGGTTAGCGCTTTTGATAATCCTGCATCCTATAGCTTGAACCTTGGAACAGTCCTATGCCGGCCACGCCGGCCACGCCACAATCGAGAACCGATCCGATCGACTCCGGTTTGATGCCGCCGAGTCCAAAGATCGGCACAGAAACACTGCAACACGCTTCTCTCAATCGGCGTAGCCCCAACGGAGAACCGTAGCCGAGCTTCGATTCCGTCGGGAAAAGGTGTCCCAAGAGCAGATAGTCGGCGTGCTGAGCGCATGCACGCCGGATCTCTGCCATTGTGTGCACTGAGACGCCGATCAATAAATCACGCGGGAACCATTTCCGGAGATCGGAGATTTGGAGTCCCGTGGAAGGAAGGTGCACCCCATGGGCGCCTGCCGCCAGTGCAATATCTGCCCTGCCATTCACTAGAACCAGGCATTTCGATCCGCGAGCGGCGGCCAGCACCTGTCGAGTGAGTTCGAAAAGAGCCAGGTCTTCCAAGTCCTTTTCGCGGATCTGGATAAAATCCACGCCCCACTCAACGGCTCTGCGAACACAGGATATCAATGACATCCCGTGCAATTTGCTGCGGTCGGTAATGTAATAGAAGAGAGGGCGTTTATCGGGAAAGAAAGATCTTTTTCGAAAGGTCTTTAAAGTGCGCAACCTCGTAAATCCCTATCATGATGTCGGCAATCCCAAGCACCTGGATAAATCCCTTAAGGAAGGGATTCGCAATCACGGGTCGGAGCTGGGGATAAAGATACAACAAATAGTTGTTCTCCCAGAAACTCTGCCAGGGAAGATACAAAAGGAACAATCCGATACCAAACGAATACAGGATGCAGAAAACTTTCCAAACATACTCGATGTTTCGGGCGTGCCGTCTGTCTCCTCCCTCAGCGCTCTCATTTGCGGGCGGGGGTGTAATGGTCCTATCGAGCATGCCGTTCGAAACCGCCCTTCAGGGTGCGATAGCCGATGTTTAAGCTCTGAACGGGGAACGTCTTCATCGACAGGTCCTCAATTCATCGATTCTTTGCGCGACATCCCGGTAACTCGGATCCAGGCCGAAAATCTGATCAAAGCACTCCAGCGCCAGTCCATTGCTTCCCGCCATCGAGTGAGCGACGCCCATATCATAACGAAGAGCTATCGCTTCATGGGAAGAAATATCGGCAATATTCAATCCGGCTTGACACCAGCGAAGGGCGGAACTGGACATGCCTTTCTTCAGATAGCATGTGCTCAGCATTCCGCAGCATTGAATTATTCGCCGGGCATCCTTTTTCCGCTCGGCAATTTTCAATGCAAGCTCGAATTCCCTGATCGCTTCTTCACTCAAATCCATATCGCGATAGGCGGTTCCAAGGCTGAAATGATCTTCGAAGGAATCCTTGGACAATTCCTGATCCGAAAGGACAGCAACCTCCTCCATCAGATCAGCAAACATTTCGTTGGCTTTGAAGTCGTCCTTGGCAGATCTCTCCTTGCTCGGAGCAGGCAGCGGGGGCTGTTCGGCACCGGCAGACGCCCTCGTTTTGATATCCAAAGAGGCTGGCTGCTTTTCCGAATGCTCCTTAAACTGTTTCGGTTTGTTTGCAGCCAAGCGATTCTGAACGGCATTCGGCTTCAACTCGGGAACAAATTCAACATCATCCGGCGACGTCGGCTGGATGATTTCGCCGAAAATAGGCTCGTCCGGTGCCTCACGATGGGCCGTTTCTTGAGCCACAGGCTGATTCATTTCTCCCAGCTTTTGATACCGTGAAATCAATTCCGGATCTTCAGGACTGATTTTGGCAATTTCGTTGAGTTTTGCCGCCGCTTCATCGTGGAATCCCAGCCGGATGTAGAAATCCACTTCCTGAAGTTGTTCCTGAACATTCTTTGAGGGTGTCTGTGAGGCAATGCTTTGAGGGAATGGTTCCTCGATTGCGTCGTGCGCTCCTTCCGATCGCAAAATATCATTTTCTTCTTCAATCGACTCCTCGTCTCCTGAGATAAATATATCCAGCAGATCTGACGAAAGATCGACTTCCTGTTCCGGTGCGCGTCCACCGGCAGCGGGCGAGGGACCGGATGCAGATTCCGCCTCAATTCCGTGGCGGCGCGCAAAGGCGTTCAGATCCTTTTCGTGCACAGCAGCACCGGGGAAGAGCTGCTTTGCCTCATTCAGATGTTTTTGAGCCGTATCTTCATCCTTAAGCCTCCGATATAGAGCCGCAAGAAGCAGGCACTGTTCGGCAGCGTCGCTAAATTTCTTCTCTCCTTTGTAAAAGGAAAGGAGACGGAGGCGCACTTGCTTATCGTAGGGGTCGCGTGCCGCGAGGTTTAAAAGAAGGCTCTGTGCCTTGTCCCTGAGACCGTAGTTGATCAGGAGGTCGACTTCAACGAGTTCAGACGGGCCGCCCTGATCCGAACCCGCTGATTCCTTTTCTTCCACAGAAGGTTCAGCGCCAGGCAGGGCGCAGGATTCCGCAGGCATGACCGGAGGCTTATAGGGGACATCCGGGTACGCTTTAGGAAAAACCTCGCGGTGAAGCTTCAGATGCTTCTCGCTTTCAGGATTTGATTGGAGGATCTTTTCAAGGTAATCGACAGCATTGATCGAATCTTGTTTCTCCACGCAATGATCGGCAATTTTGTCCAGCTCCTCTAAATAGCGGACCTGATCTCCTGTTGCCGAATAGATGGCAGCCATCCTTGTCATTGCCGGAAGACATCCAGGATAGAGCTGAAGAACCTGCTGATAAAACCGTATCGCGCGTTCTGTTTCGTGCTTCGAGATCAGGATCGGAATGATATTGTCCAGACAGCCGAGGGCCTGATCGTATTCCCTCCTTCGTATCCAAGCGTTGGCAACATCAAAAAGGTTCTCGTACCGGCTTTCATCCAGGGAAACAATGATCTGAAAAACCTTGACCGCCTTTTCGAGGTTATTGTTTGCCAAGTATGCTTTCCCGAGCATTTCGCGCAACTCCAGGTTCTCGGGAGCCGATTCCACCGAGATCTTGAGCCGATCGAGGGCGGGAGCCGGATTGTTCAACTTCAGGCAGCAATCAGAAAAACCCTTCATCGCCTCAATATCAAGAGGATTGAGCTGCAAGGCTTGCCCGAAAGAATCGACCGCTGCAGCGAGATCGCCAGCTTTCGCCTGCGCGCTGGCGGCGCCCATCCAGTATTGATAGGATTTCTCCTTGTCCCCTTGCGACAGATAAAGCTCTGCCAGCTTTTGCTGAACCGCCGAATTTGCCGGGTTCAGCTCAACGATTTTCTCGTACACTCCCACCAATTCATTAAAATTGCCGTTTTTTTCGAGCAGCGCTGCGACACGCTGATACTGGTTTCGCGCATCGATGCTCAAGCCCTGCTTGGCGTAGAGCGAGGCCATCGTCGCATTGATGTCCAGATTGTCGGGATCGGCATTCAGGATTTTCTTGTAGACGGCGATTGCTTTGAGAAAGAAATTGTTACTGACGTAGTTTTCAGCAACTTGGGAGAAATACTTGTTTGCTTCGTGGCTGTTGCCCTGGCGCAGGTACAAATCGCCGATGGTATTGAGAGTGAGGACGTCGTTCGGATCAGACTTGATGATTTTCAGATATTCGCCGATCGCCTGCTGGACCTTCCCATGGAGCATGTACCTTTCGGCGTCTTGAAGAAACTTTGACTTGTTATCAGCGGCCACCACTCCCTCCTGCAGTGAAAACGAAGTCCGCCAATAAGGGCCGTCAATGATTGCGGATTTTGGATTTCGGATTAAATCCGCAACCCGAAATCCACAATGGAGATGGGGCAAGAACCGGCTTGCTCACCCAGATGTCCCGCCTACGCGTTCGAGACACCTTCGGGCGCGCGTTCCATCCTCCCTGCCTCTTTCAACCTGGCAGCCTTGCCGCGGCGTCCTCGGAGATAATACAGGCGCGCTCGGCGCACCTTTCCGCTCTTCACTACTTCCAGCTTTTCGATGATCGGTGAGTGCACCGGGAAAATGCGCTCGATGCCGTAGCCAAATGAGACTTTCCGAACCGTGAAGGTTGATGAAATACCATTGTTCTTTTGAACAATAACCACGCCTTCAAAAACCTGGATCCGGTACTTGTCCCCCTCTTTGATTTTTACGTGAACACGCACCGTATCTCCTGGACGGAAGCGGGGAAGATCGGTCCGAAGTTGGGAATTATCGACTGCCCGTAGCAAATCCATGACAAACACTCCTTTAATCTTGGGCTGATTTTTTTATCAGCTCCGGTCGGGCCCTTTTTGTTTTTTCCAGAGCCTTTTCCTTACGCCACTTTTCAATTCTCGCATGATCTCCCGAGAGAAGAACCTCCGGGACGGTCTGTCCCCGATAATCCGCGGGCCGCGTGTATTGCGGATAATCCAATAAGCCCGTCGAAAAGCTTTCGTTGACGACGGAATCGGAGCACCCCAATGCGCCCGGGATCAGCCGAACAACCGAATCGAGGACCACCATTGCCGGGATCTCCCCACCGGTCAGGACAAAATCTCCAATGGAGATTTCCCTGTCCACGAGACTGTCGATCACCCGCTGGTCCACTCCTTCGTATCGACCACAAACCAGCATTAGATGCGGAATTGTAGCGAATTCGGCAGCTAAATCCTGGGACCACGTTTTGCCTTGGGGCGTCATAAGCACTACCTGGCTGTCCGAGCCTTTCTCATGGCCCCGGCAAAACTCGATGGCATCAAACAGCGGTCCGGGCATAAACACCATCCCTTCCCCGCCGCCGTACGGGCGATCATCAACAGACCGATGCCTGTCCTTGGTGAAATCCCGAAGATTTACTATCCGGATATCCACCAATCCCGCCTGGATGGCGCGCCGGATGATTCCGCAGTCCAGCACCCCCATGAACAGCTCGGGAAAAACTGTTATAATATCAAACCTCATTTGCCCAGGTCCATTAATCCTTCAGGCGGATCAATCAGGATCTGCTTCTCCTTAATGGAGATTCGTATGCAGATGCTGTCCACAGCAGGGATCAAGCATTCGCGATCGTGAACCTTAACCACCAACTGGCTGTTTCCGGCGATCCTCAAAACCTCTTCCACCACGCCCAGATTGTTTCCTCGAGTATCCTGCACCGAACATCCGATCAGGTCGTGATCGAAGTACGTCCCCTCCGGGAGCTTCATTGCCTGCTCAGCCGGAATTTGGACCCAGCAGCCGACATAAGCTTCAGCCGCACTGATGTCGTCGACGCCGGCGAACTTCAGCACGACGCGACCTTTATGCTCCCAGGTATCTTCAATTACGGCCCGCACGCGGCGGCCGTCGGCAAACTCCAGCCAGACTTCTTCCAGCGCGCTGAAGCGATCGGGAAAATCGGTATACAAGTCGGCCAGGACCTCGCCTCGATTTCCTCGAGTCCTGGCGATTCGGGCGATTGCTATAAAAGAAGGCTGTGCGTCTGGCTCCACTATTCCAGGATTTCCAGAACAAACCGTTTCTTGAGCTTCATACCTGCAGCCCCGAGAAGGGTTCGGATGCAACGGGCGGTTCGACCCTGCTTCCCGATAACCTTGCCAAGGTCGCTAGGGGCCACTCGAAGTTCCAGAACGGTGGTCTGCTCACCTTCAACTTCGGTTACCACAACCTGCTCGGGGTTATCCACAAGCGCTTTCGCAATCATTTCGACTAGCTCTTTCATTTCCGCCTTTCCTCCGAGACCACTCTAAACCACAGAACTCAGGCCCTGTCCGGACATTACAAAAATGGAAAAGGTAGCCTCAGCTCGCAGCCACGGGCGTAGGGGGGGCAGCCTTTTTCAACAGGGAGTGCACTGTCTCTGAAGGTTGTGCGCCGCATGCCAGCCAATGATGAACTCTGTCCATGTTCAGCTCAACGATGGGAGGATTCACTGTAGGGTCGTAATGTCCAACAACCTCCACAAAGCTCCCGTCTCGCCTCTGTCTTCGCTCCATCACCACAACTCGATAAAAGGGCTTCTTTTTCGCCCCCATGCGTGTCAAACGTATCTTAAGCAAAATTCCTCCTGATATCAAACGACCTTAAATCTCGATAATTCTGGCATATAACCCGATGGGATTCAACTGCAGGCTTCAAATTGGGGTCAAATTGGGAATCCTCCCCTTTTTCAGAAGAAACTTCGGCTGTCCACGAGTATGTCCAAGAGTATAAGTAAAAGAGGGGAGCGTCCCCGGTCACATCGAGGGAAATTTCATTCCTCGCAACAGGCGCGGCATTATCCCCCGGCTGAGGCTCCGCATCATTTTTCGTGTTTCGACGTACTGTTTCAGCAATTGATTGATTTGAGAAACAGGGCGTCCGCACCCGCGGGCAATCCGTTTTCTCCTGCTGCCGTTCAGAATCTGGTGGTTCTGCCGCTCTTTCGGAGTCATTGAGTTTATGATGGCTTCGATGTGAATCAACTCTTTCTCATCCACCTTCATCTGGTTGAGCCCGCGAAGCGGCCCCATGTTTGGAAGCATCCCAAGAATCTGATCCAACGGCCCCATCTGCCGGATCTGTTTCAGCTGATCGCGAAAGTCGTCCAGCGTAAACTGGTCTTTGGCAATCTTTTCGGCGAGTTCGGCCGCTTGTTCGCGATCGACAGAATCCTCCGCTTTTTCGATAAGAGATAAAACATCTCCCATCCCAAGAATCCGTCCGGCCAGACGATCCGGGAAGAACGGCTCCAAGGCGTCCACCTTTTCCCCGGTCCCCACAAACTTGATCGGTTGCCCCGTGACAGTCTTGATGGAGAGCGCCGCGCCGCCGCGGGCATCCCCATCCATTTTTGTGAGAATGACGCCGGTCAGACCAAGCCGGTTGTGAAATTCCTTCGCACTCTTAACCGCATCTTGCCCGGTCATGGCATCCGCAACCAGGAGTGTCTCCACCGGAGGAGTTGCCTTTCTGATATGGTCAAGTTCCGACATCATCTCGTCATCGATATGAAGTCGGCCGGCGGTGTCGATCAGGACAACATCGTAGCCGCTGTTACGTGCATGCCGAAGCCCCTGTTCCGCTCTCGAAACCGGATTTTGATCCTCCGGAACGTCAAAATATCCGAGATTGCTGTTTTCGCACAGGACGCGCAATTGCTCGACCGCCGCAGGGCGATAGACATCCACCGACAAGAGCAAAGGTGTGTGATTGTTTTTTGTCAGCCAGTAGGCCAGCTTTGCCGTGCTCGTTGTCTTTCCCGAGCCTTGAAGCCCAACCATCAGAAAAATGCTTGGAGGCTGCTTTGAAAACTGGAGCTCCGTTTGCGAACCGCCGAGCAGTTCAATCAGTTCATCGCGAACAACCTTGATGACCTGTTGCCCGGGAGTGAGAGATTCCATGACTTCCTGTCCGAGCGCCCGCTGCTTGACCCGCTCGACAAATTCCTTGGCAATCTTGAAATGAACGTCGGCGTCCAGCAGCGCGTTGCGTATTTCGCGCGCGGTCTCCTCAATATGACGTCCGGAGACCCTTCCCTGCCCGGTCAAGTTCCTGAGAATCTTTTGCAGTTTATTTGATAAATTATCAAGCATTTAAATACCCATCTAATCCAGCGGACATAATACCTGAGTTTTTGCTCTCTCATGAATGGATTCTGTGAGCCTTGGAGGTTGCACTGCTAACCTCCAAGACTCAAAGACACCAAGAATCTGTTAATATACAAACTCCGGTGAATTATGAGACATGTAATCGTAGGCACGGCAGGGCATATCGACCACGGCAAAAGCGCGTTAGTCAGGGCTTTGACCGGAATCGATCCCGACCGCTTGAAAGAAGAAAAGCTTCGAGGCATTACGATTGACCTGGGATTCGCTCATCTCGACCTTGGTGACGTTCAGGTTGGGTTCGTTGACGTGCCGGGACATGAAAAATTCGTCAAAAACATGCTGGCCGGGGTCGGAGGGATCGATTTTGTTCTGCTCGTGATTGCGGCCGATGAATCGATCATGCCCCAGACCCGGGAGCATTTTGACATCTGCCGTCTTCTTGGAGTCCGGTCAGGAATTGTCGTCATAAATAAAGCCGACCTGGTTGACCCGGAAATGATTGAGCTGGTGCGTGACGAAGTTGCCGAGACAACGCTGGGATCCTTTCTCGAAAATGCCGAGGTCATCGCAGTCAGCGCAAGGACAGGCGAAGGAATTGACCGGCTGAAAAAGGCAATCCACGATTTGGCTTTAGCAATCCAGCAGCGTCCGCCGGATCGGCTGCTTCGACTTCCCATTGACCGGTCGTTCAGCATTCGTGGATTTGGGACCGTAGTGACCGGAACGCTGACTTCAGGCGAAATTCAAAAGGAACAGGAAATAGAACTCCTCCCCGGAGCGCTGACCGCCAGGGTACGTGGAATTCAGGTCCACGGCAACATGACAGGCCGCGCGGTTGCAGGGCAGAGAACCGCGGTGAATCTACAGGGCATCGATCTTGCCCAGGTCGAGCGTGGAATGGTAATCACCGTCCCGCATCTCTTCCATTCAACCCAGATCCTGGATGTTCACCTGCAGCTTTTGCCCTCAGCCAAGCCGCTGAAAAACCTGGTCAAGGTGCGGTTCCACCAGGGAACGCTTGAAGTGCTTGCCAAGGTGGCGCTTATTGGGCAGGACACTCTTGCTCCGGGCGAGTCCGGCTATGCGCAGCTGCGCCTGGATGCTCCCGTATTCTGCCTTCATGGCGATGCTTTCATCATCCGGCAGTTCTCCCCAACCGTCACAATCGGCGGCGGCACAATTCTTCATCCCAATCCTCCCAAGCATAAAAGCACAGACAAGCGGACGCTCAGCGCATTGCAGGAATTGGACCACGGGAACCTGCAGGAGAAGATTCCTGTCCTTTTGGCAACAGACGCAAAACGGGCGATGAGTCTCAATGAGCTAAATTCGCTTCTCGGCCTGCCGGGACCGAATCTGGTTAAGATCT
>JBEKKY010000065.1:0-12680 GCA_050010475.1 Acidobacteriota bacterium
TTTGGTAAAGTTAGCACAAGCGCATATCCACTCCGATTGGATCCTACCGGGACATTGTGACGGACGACACAATCAAACCCAGATGAAGAGACGAGAAAAGAACTGGAATGCAGTGCCGTGCCAGAAAATTAAGGGAACTTACGGGCGCAGATGCCGTCTGTGTAGGTAACCGTTTAACCACGATTGAGCAACACCTCCTTCGAAGGCGGTGGGAATAGACTTGGATTCTGTTATTCCCGCCGCCGAAGCTGGCCAGGAACAGTATTCTGCAGGCCGAAATGCGGGAAGCGGCCGTCGGGAAACAAATTGGAATTGACACCCCTACAGGCTTTCGATAGTCTTCACTCACTATTTTTTTAGTGATTAGGAGAGATCCATGCCCTCCGCGCAAGATTATGCCGAAAGGCTTCGCGAACAAGCCTACAGGACGCTCTTAGCGCAGATCCGAGATCTGGAGCAGGAGTTGCAGAATGTCAGCAATTCCCTTTCGGCCGGAGTCCATCAAATCGAACGAAAGCTGGAAGCCCTCAGTCATATCGAACTTCCGACATCCGGGTTGGTCATTAACGAGCTTCTGGAAGAGATTGCCCGGGATAAAGATCTGCAGTCGGGTGCCTTGGTCCTTTTCGCGCAGGCTTTGCGCCAGAAGGAAACTCAGGAGCAAATCCTGGCTTTGCTTCTGGATTCCGCGCAAAAATATTTCGCGCGCACGGCTCTTTTTGTTGTGAAGGGGAACCGTTTTGTCGGTTGGTCTTCCCGAGGGTTTTCCGAGGACCTGGCACGAAATATCAGCTCGTGTTCTTTCCCCCGTTCCGATTGTCCCAGGTTTGAAAAAGTTCTTGAAGGACATAGTCCGGTTACGGGATCGGACTTCGCAGAAGTCGAGGCATTGCATTTTCTGAAAGAGGAGGCACAGGGATCTTATTGCCTCTTCCCGCTGCACGTTCTGCAGCGCCCGGTCGCTCTTTTGCTGGCGCAGGATAACAAGCGAACGCAAATCCGCACCGACGCAGTTTCGATTTTGGTGGAACTCACTGTTTTGCACCTGGAAAATACCGCCCTTAAGATCTTATACGAACTGACGGCGGCAGAGGCTGAGACTGCAACTTCCGGTCAGGAGAGGCCGGTTGAAACCCCGGTTCGGGCGGTTCAGGATAGCCGCGCGGACGAGGCTGGAGATCTGTCGGCACATGTTGTTGCGCCTCCTCCCACAATTCCTGTCTCCGAGCCGGTTGCGGCTAAGCCGCAGGCCCAGGAGCCGATGCCAGAACCTGTGTCGAGATTTGAGTTGGATACGGATTCCAGCGAAAAAGCCGCGCACAGTGCCGAAGCGGCGACCGAGGCTAGCCATGAGCAGGAGGCCTCTGCAGTCCAATTCAGTGCAGAGATTGAAATCCCGGCTCCCGTTGAGGAGCCGGAAGCTGGTAAGGCGCAGCCCCAGGAAATCGGGCCAATTCCCGAAGAGGAGAAGTTTCATAGTGCTGCAAAGCGGTTCGCACAGCTGCTTGTTTCCGAAATAAAGCTCTATAACGAGCATCATGTCCTCGAAGGACGGGAGAAACGGGACCTGTATCTCAGGTTGAAGCGGGACATCGATCGAAGCCGCGAAATGTATGAAAAAAGAGTCTCGCCCAATGTATCCCGAAAAATAGACTATTTCCACGACGAGATCATTCGAATATTGGGGGACAACGACCCCTCCACACTTGGAAGCGACTATCCGGGTCCTCGGGTTGAGAGCTGAAAATAAAAGTGCAAGATAGATTTTTTATGTCCGGGCAACAACGCCACGGATGGCTGCATGCTCTTTCGTGGATAGCTATACTGACTGGTTTTATCATCCCTGCCGGAACCCAGGCTAATCCTGACCGCATTCCTCAGGAAACTGTGCAACTTCCTGTTTCATGGCAAAAATGGGCTCACATTGAGACCCTTCCCTCAACCGATGCTTTGAGGGCTTTCAAGCGGGGAATGGAATACTACTTGAAGGAGCGTTACGCGGCGGCTCTGGAAGCGTTGCCGGATGATCAGGCGGCCGGAGCAACAGCCATCGGCGACTATATACTTTTTTACCGGGCAAAATCCAAACTCATGCTGGAGCGGAAAAAAGATGCACTCAATGACTTCCGGCTCCTGGAAGGCCGTTATCCCGATTCGCCGCTCAGCCGGGAAGCCCTGACAAACCAATGCCAGATCCTGCTGGCGATGAATGAAGCTACTTCGGCGCTGGCGCTTCTTGATAATCCCAAGATCGGGACAAATTCGGAAACGCTGTATTATCAGGCCAGAGCCCTCGATCTGGCCGGAAAAAAGGAAAAAGCTACCGAACTCTATCTCCTGGTATATTCCCGGTACCCTACCTCAAAGTTTTCACCGCTTGCCGAGCGATATCTTCTTTCACTCTCTCCCAGGGCGCTGGAGAGCGTCCGCAATTATGACGCGCGCCTTCAGCGGGCGGAGAGTCTCATCAGCGAGGAGAATTTTAAATCGGCTCGCACTCTTCTTGCGGCTTTGGGGCGCATTTCCGCGCCCAATTCCAAGAGCTCCGAAAAAAGAAGCCTGCTTTTCGGCGAAGTGGAATATCACTTGGGCAGGACCTCGGCAGCTATCCCTTATTTTCGAAAAGTTACTTCGTTGGACCCCGCGCTTCATGCGAAGGCGCTGTATCTCGAGGGACTCTGCTCCCGGAAGCTCGAAAAAGAAGAAGCATTCCTGGCTCTTCGGGACAAGGCACTGAAGCTGTATCCCCGCTCATCGGAAGCGGAAGAACTCTGTTATTCGGCCGCCACTTACTTCGATGTGAAATACGAAAAATCGCAGGAAGCCTACGCACTCCTTTATGACGCTTTTCCCCAGGGGAAGTATGCCGAACGGGCCCTTTGGAAACTGGCGCTGTCTGCGTACTTCGAAAAAAAGTACGACGAAGCGGCGCTTGGATTCTGGAAATACCTGCGTGTTTACCCCAGCCCGAGTTCCGCCACATCGGCCATGTATTGGATGGGGCGCTGTTATCAAAAGCTTGGGGATTCCGAAAATGCAAAATATCTTTTCAGGCGGGTCCGTGCGCTGGCAAATGAAAGCTATTACGGCCAGCGCGCCCTTGAAGCTGAAACATCCCTGAAAACGGAACCGCGAGTGTCGGCGGGCGGAGACCGCCCCCTCCCAGCCAGCCGCAGCTCTGCCGGAGAAATCGATTTCAACCAGGTAATCGCAGTCTGTGACGCGAAAGAGCTTCAGCCTCTCACGATAGCGGAACCTGATTCCTCGGGAGCTCAGGTTATCGAACGTGCGCGCCAACTGATGACAGCTGGATTGACCGATCTCGCCTTGACCGAACTTCGTTGGGGATCCCGCCAATACCCGCAAGACGATGATGCCTTCTGCTACATAATGGCTCGCATTTACGTGAGCAAGCAAGATTACGACGCGGCGATTGCTTGCATGCACAAAGCTTTTCCGGATTACAACGTTCGCCCCGTTGCATCTTTGCCCATCGAGATTTGGGATATTTTTTTCCCCGTGCGCCATTGGGAAGCGATTTCGGAACAGGCGGCCAGGGTCAAAATTGACTCAAACCTGGTTTTGGCAGTCATCCGTCAGGAATCGGCATTTAATGAAAAAGCCCGCTCAAAGGCAAACGCCCGCGGCTTGATGCAGGTACTCCCTTCCACAGGCCGAAAGCTTGCCAAACAAGCCCGGATAACGCGCTACAATGTCAAGAAGCTGTACCAGGCCGAAACAAATATTGCTTTGGGAACTCGATATCTTGCTTTTCTTCTGCAACAGTATGGGAAATCAGAGCTTGCTCTCGCGGCCTATAATGCGGGAGACTCGCGTGTGGACCGCTGGCTGAACGAATGGGGAAATCTGGATATGGCGGAATTTGTCGAGCAGATTCCCTTCAGTGAAACACGTGCCTATGTGAAGCGGGTCTTGAACAATAGGGTCCGATATGGTTTGCTGACTTCGAGCCGAATGTCCGAGAGCCGTTGAAAGAGAAGATGAGCAAGCCGACCATTTCCAAGAAAGCGGAACTCTTCACCGAATCGGTAATCCGGGAAATGACCCGTCAGGCCCAAATTCATGGCGCGGTCAACTTGGCACAAGGGATGCCCGATTTTGAAGCGCCCAGTGAAATAAAAGAGGTCGCCTGCCAGGCGATTATGGCGGATATCAACCAGTATGCCATTACCTGGGGAGCCAAGGCATTTCGCGATGCTATTTCGGCGAAGGCCAAGGCCTTTATGGGCCTGGAGATTGATCCGGAACGAGAAATCACCGTGACCTGCGGATCGACAGAAGCCATGATTGCAAGTCTTCTTGCGGTCGTGAATCCCGGCGATGAGGTGATTATTTTTGAGCCGTTTTATGAAAACTACGGACCGGATACGATTCTCTCCGGCGCGGTACCGCATTTTGTGAAGTTGCATCCGCCGGATTGGCATTTCGATCCCGAAGAGCTTGAGACTGCCTTCAATTCCAGAACCAGGGCGATCATTATCAATACGCCCAATAATCCCACCGGCAAGGTCTTCAGCCGGAAGGAACTGAAGGCAATCGCCAACTTGTGCCTGAAGTGGGATGTGCTGGCCATAACGGATGAGATTTATGAACACATTCTTTATGACAACCATTCTCATACGCCAATGGCAACACTGGACGGAATGCAGGACAGGACGATCACCATCAATGGTATGAGCAAGACCTACAGCGTCACGGGATGGCGCGTCGGATATATAATCGCTTCTCCCCAACTGACTCAGGGGATCCGGAAGGTTCATGATTTTCTTACGGTCGGAGCACCGGCGCCTTTCCAGGAGGCAGGAGTAAGGGCTCTGGGTTTGCCGAAGCAGTACTACCTGGACCTTGCTTCAGCATATCAGCGCAGGCGTGATCTTCTGCTGAATTTCTTGCGTGCAGCCGGATTCGACTGCTCAACTCCGCGCGGAGCTTATTATATTATGGCGGGATTTAGAGCATTGAGTTCGCTGAACGACACGGAATTTACCAGGTATCTTGTGGAGAAGATCGGCGTCGCGGTTGTCCCCGGAAGCAGCTTCTTTCACGAAGCACAAAGCGGCTCCAAGTATGTCCGCTTTTGCTTCTGCAAACGCGACTCCACTCTGCTATGCGCAGGAGAGAGATTGCAGAGGCTAACCCAGACGCTGTAATGCAAAGATAGGATCCGCCTTGTGTTGCAGGAACCAAACCCAGACGATGACCGCGACATGGTTGGCAGATGCCAGAAAGGGGATTCCCTTGCATTTGAAGAGCTTGTGCGAAAGTATCAGCAGACCGTTTTCAATCTCGCCTATCACTATCTGGGTTCCCGCAACGAAATCGAGGATGTAGCACAAAAAATCTTTACCAAAATCTATTTCTCTCTTCCGAAGTTCGATTCGCGGCGTCCTTTTTTCCCGTGGCTGTACCGTATTGCCATCAACCAGTGCTATGACGAGCTCCGGCGTATTCGGCGGCAAAAAACTTACACCTTCAGTGAATTGAGTTTGGAGGAAACCAGCAGCATTGAAAAACTGATCAGCCAGAACGAAGTTCCCCAGCCCTCAGACGAGAGTCGACAGGAGATGCAGGCTCTTATGCAAAAAATGCTGAATCAGTTGCCGAACCAGCAACGTCTGGCTATTGTTCTCCGGGATTTCGAGGTCGTTCCTTATTCCCAAATAGCCGAGACTTTGAAGTGCACGGAGCAGGCTGCCCGGTTGAAGGTTTTCCGGGCCCGGGCCCGGTTGAAGATACTAATAGAAAAAGCCCTGCAAAAATAATCGGTGACAGCCACCGCTGTCCCCAAATTCATCGCCGCATATTTCCCTATTTTATGTCGATGGAATTTGGGGACAGTGGTGGCTGTCACCGTTTTAAACGTTTCAACAGATTTTTTTCAATATATTCCAAAAGCCGGGGAAGCTTACGTCGGCGCTTTCCGCGTCATGGATGTGCGTCTTTCCATCTGCACACAACCCCGCAACGGCAAAAGCCATTGCAATGCGGTGGTCGCCGGCAGTAAGGATATCCGCACCGTGCAAACGCCGGCCTCCTGATATTACGAGACCATCGGGGTTCTCATCGACTTCGGCTCCCATGGCGCGCAGGTTTCTGGAAATGGCGGAAATCCGGTCGCTCTCCTTTACTCGCAACTCATGCGCATCGGAAATTTCGAGTCCGCCCGCCACCTGTGATCCCAAAACCGAGAGTACCGGGATCTCATCGATGAGGGAGGCGGTTTCATTTCCGCGGATCGGCGGAAGCTTTCCTTTCAGGAGTTCCCGGCTATAGCGAACACGCAAGTCTCCTCGGGGCTCGCCGGCGACTTCAGATTCATTCTCAACCGCAATATCCAACCCGGAACGTACAAGGTAATTCAGTAATTCCCGGCGCCTGCGATTTAATCCCACAGCCGGAATCCGGAGATCCGACCCCGGGACCAGAGCTGCGGCCACCAGAAAAAATGCGGCGCCGGAAAGGTCTCCGGGAACCGAAAGGCGCGGCGACCGCAATTTCAGTCCCGGATCCACCTCGATCCAGTCTCCGGAAACTTTAACCGTTGCTCCGAACACCCTCAGTGCGATTTCGGTGTGGTCGCGCGTCGGGGTCGTCTCTTCTACCGCTGTGGCCCCGTCACTGTAAAGGCCTGCGAGCAAGACGCACGATTTGACTTGCGCGCTCGCGACCGGAAGCCGGTAGCGGATGCCTTTCAGGTTTCCTCCCTGAATAGTCAGGGGGGGCAGTTCCTTTTCGCGAGACTCGATGATTGCGCCCATCTGCCGCAGGGGACGAATGATTCTTCCCATCGGCCGGCCCGAGAGAGACTCGTCGCCGGTTATCATTGAAGAAAACCGGTGCCCCGCCAGGATTCCGGAGAGCAGGCGGATTGTCGTACCCGAATTCCCCGCATCAAGAATTTCGCAGGGAGCCTCCAACCCTCTCAATCCGCGCCCATGGATAGTAACTGTTTCTCCTGCTTCCTGTATTTCGACCCCCAGCGAACGCAGGCATCCAAGGGTACTGTGGCAATCGCGGCTGGCCGCAAAATGCTCGATCACAGAATCTCCCTCGGCGATGGCGGCAAGCATTGCATATCGGTGAGAAATCGATTTGTCCCCGGGCAGAACAACAATTCCGGACAGCGAACTTGTGGGATTCAGTAATTGGATCATGAGGATGACTCGGCTTGTGAGAAAAATTCCATCGCTGTTTTTTTAAGTTTTTTGACCTGATCCCGCAGGGCTGCGGCCCTTTCGAACTCGAAATCCTTGGCAGCCTCGCGCATCTCTTTTTCCAGGCGCTGAATTTCCAATTCCAATTCTTCCGCAGAACTGTACTCCTTGATTTCTTCAGCCACAGCGGGCAATTCGTAATAATCCCCTTCGTAGATGCGAACCAGATCCGGATCGAGCGGTTTTATGATGGACTGAGGAGTGATGTTGTTCTCTTCGTTGTAGCGCTGCTGCGCCGCGCGGCGCCGGTTGGTTTCATCAATGGCGGATCTCATCGAGCCTGTGACTACATCGGCATAGAGGATTGCCCTGCCGTTGATATGCCTGGCGGCGCGGCCGATCGTTTGGACCAGGGAGGTCGTGGACCGCAGAAATCCCTCCTTATCGGCGTCGAGTATTGCTACCAGCGAAACCTCCGGCAGATCAAGCCCCTCGCGCAGCAGATTGATCCCGATCAGCGCATCAAACTCTCCGGCCCGCAGCGAGCGCAGCACTTTGATCCGATCCAATGTCTCAATTTCAGAGTGCAGATAGCGCACTCTCAATCCAAGCTCGGTGTAGTATTCCGCAAGGTCCTCCGCCATACGCTTTGTCAACGTGGTCACCAGGACGCGCTCGTTGCATTCGGCCCGGCGGCGGATCTCCTCCATGAGATTGTCGACCTGCCCGGCAACCGGCCGGACTTCAATCTGAGGATCCGTGAGCCCTGTCGGCCTTACGATCTGCTCGACAACAACTCCAGCGGATTTTGTCAATTCATATGGGCCGGGAGTCGCCGAAACATAAATCGCCTGATTCACCCGACTTTCGAATTCGGTGAAATTCAGCGGCCGGTTATCCAGCGCAGAGGGGAGTCGGAATCCATACTTTACGAGAATCTCTTTCCGGGACCGGTCCCCAAAATACATTCCGCGCACCTGCGGGATCGTCGCATGGCTTTCGTCCACAAACAACACCCACTCGCGCGGTATATAGTCCAATAAAGTCGGGGGTGGCTCCCCTGGTTTGCGTCCCGTCAGATGGCGGGAATAGTTTTCTATGCCGCGGCAATAGCCCAGTTCCTTCATCATTTCGAGATCGAACATCGTCCGCTGGTGCAGGCGGCGGGCCTCCAGGAGTTTTTCCTCCTGCTCCAATTTAGTCCGCCACTCTTCGAGCTCCGCCCTGATCGTGTCCATGGCGCGCAGAAGCTGATCCCGGGGCTGCACATAATGGGATTTCGGATAAATGGGCAGCCGCTCATGCTTTTTCAGAACGCGCCCGGTGATCGGATCGATTTGTGCGATGGAGTCGATTTCATCTCCAAACAGTTCTACTCGGACCGCGTAATCCTCATACGTCGGGAACACTTCCACAACATCCCCGCGCGCGCGGAAACATCCGCGTTCCAAGCCATAGTCCTGGCGGGAATACTGCATTTCGACCAGGCGGCGCAAAATTTCATCCCGCTGTATCCGCTCCCCCTTTTCCAAAAACAGGAGCATTCCGTAATAGGCTTCCGGAGAGCCTAAACCGTAAATGCACGAGACGCTGGCTACAATGATGCAGTCCTGCCGCTCAAACAAAGACCGTGTCGCGGAATGGCGCAGCCGGTCGATCTCGTCGTTGATCAATGCATCCTTTTCTATGTAGGTATCGGTCGCAGCGATGTAGGCCTCGGGCTGATAATAGTCATAATAGGAGACGAAATACTCAACCGCGTTATTCGGAAAGAAGGTTTTGAATTCCCGGTATAGCTGGGCGGCGAGAGTTTTGTTGTGAGCAAGCACGAGCGCAGGACGCTGCAACGCCTCGATCACTTTGGCCATGGTAAACGTCTTGCCGGATCCGGTGACCCCCAGCAGGACCTGATGCTTCTGGCCGTCCTCCACACCCCGGACCAGCTGATCGATGGCGTCAGCCTGGTTTCCGGAGGGATGAAACGGAGTGCTGATCTGAAATCTGGAGGAGTGGATAAGAGCTTTCCCGTAGGAAATGTTTGAATAGGTAAGATCCTTGTCGGTTGCAGGTTTTCTGGCCATATAAATAAACTGTAATTATACCTCATCTGTTCAGGGTTCCCCGTTCCCCGTTTTCCGTTCCCCGTTCAGAGGCCGAACCCTCAAACGGGGAACCATTACAGGAAACCTTCTCTTCGGGTCTCTGGGCCTTCGAGGTATAGTTAGAGGCTCGTAGGTGCAAAATATGCCGAGTGACAAGAGCCACATCCGGAATTTCTCCATCATCGCGCATATCGATCACGGCAAATCTACGCTCGCCGACCGCCTTTTGGAACGAACCGGCGCACTGACAAAGCGCGAAATGTCCGACCAGGTGCTGGATGCAATGGATCTGGAACGTGAACGGGGCATCACAATCAAAGCACATTCGGTGCGACTGAACTATCGCGCCGAAAACGGTGAGGACTATGTGCTCAACCTGATTGATACGCCGGGACATGTTGACTTTTCCTACGAGGTCTCACGGAGCCTTTCAGCGTGTGAAGGCGCCCTGCTGGTCGTGGACGCAGCGCAAGGCGTGGAAGCTCAGACGCTTGCCAACACCTATCTGGCGTTGGATCATCACCTCGAGATAGTTCCGATTATCAACAAAATCGACTTGCCGAGCGCGGAAATTCCCCGTATCAAGGACCAGATAGAGAACATTATCGGGCTGGACCCCAAGGATGCGATTCTGGCCAGTGCCAAAGAGGGAGTCGGCACGGAGGAGATCCTCGAAGCCATCGTGCACCGGCTGCCTCCTCCAAAAGGCGATTACGAGAACCCTCTGAAAGCTTTGATTTTTGATTCCTGGTTTGATTCCTACAGGGGAGTCATCGTACTTGTGCGGGTCTTCGACGGAACGCTGAGAAGAGGGCAAAAGATCAAAATGGTAAACACCCTGCAGGTGTTTACCGTGGAGCAGGTTGGAGTGTTTACTCCGAAACTGGTGGAGGTCGATCAACTCTCGGTCGGCGAGGTGGGTTATGTCATCGCGAACATAAAGCGAGTGGCCGACACAAAGATCGGCGACACGATCACGGAAGAAGCCCGGCCGACTTCAGAACCTTTCCCCGGATACCAGGAAGTCAAACCCATGGTGTTTGCGGGTCTTTATCCGACAAACAATGCCGATTACGAAGCGCTCCGGGATGCGCTCTCAAAACTGCAGCTGAATGATTCAGCCTTTTTCTACGAGCCGGATACGTCCGGCGCGCTGGGCTTCGGTTTTCGCTGCGGTTTCTTGGGTCTTCTCCACATGGAAATCGTGCAGGAACGCCTCGAGCGCGAGTTCAACTTGTCCTTGATTACAACCGCTCCGGGAGTGCGTTATCGGATTACGACTCAGAAGGGGGAAGTGCTCGAGATCCATAATCCCTCAAAGCTTCCGGAACCGGGTGAAATCGCCAAATTTGAAGAACCTGTGATCAAGGCCATGATCCTTACCAATGATGAATTCGTAGGACCAATCCTCAAGCTTGCCGAAGAAAAACGGGGAGTTCAAAAAGGTTTTGAATACATCACCAGAAATCGGGTGCTTATCACCTACGAGCTTCCGTTAAATGAAATCGTTCTGGATTTTTACGACCGGATGAAATCGGCTTCGCGAGGCTACGCCTCTCTGGACTATCATTTTTGCGGATATCAGGAATCGCGTCTGGTCCGGCTTGACATTCTTGTAGCAGGCGAACCGGTCGACGCACTCTCGCTGATCGTTCACCAGGATACGGCGGCCATTCGAGGAAGAGCGCTGGCCGAAAAAATGAAAGAGCTTATTCCGCGCCAGATGTTCGAAGTCGTAATCCAGGCCGCAATCGGGAGCAAAATCATTGCACGTGAGGTGGTTCGTGCAATGAGAAAAAATGTTCTGGCGAAGTGCTACGGCGGAGACATCACCAGAAAAAGAAAGCTCCTGGAAAAACAGAAGGAAGGCAAGAGGCGGATGAAGCGACTGGGGAAAGTTGATATTCCCCAGGAAGCGTTTCTGGCAATCCTCAAGGTCGAACAATAAAAAACGCCACGGATTCCACGGATTTCACTGATCTTTAATCAGTGAAATCCGTGGAATCCGTGGCGTTTTGGCTTTATTTGTTTGTTCCCCCGGTTTTGTGATAATTTAGCGCCATACCAGAGCGATGCAGCGCATATTTCACGGGAGTGAATTGGGTTTAATGAGTTTCCATATCTAGCCGGTCATAAAGGCATCCCCCAGGAGAGCATTTCAATGAAATCCAAATATCTCCGCCTTCTGCGCGATCCTGATGGGAAGGGGTTGCTCGGATGCATGGTCATGATCGTCCTGATTGGAGTGGCAATCTATCTGGCGATCGTGCTTGCACCCATTTTTTATTCAAATTTTAATTTCGAGTCCGATGTAAAAACCGAAGTCAGCAGGGCCGGCGCTCACTCTCTTGCCGATGAAACGATCACGAAGGATATTCTGGATGTGGCCAAAAAGAATGAAATTCGCCTTACCAACCAAGATATATCCATAGATCGTTTTGCGGGCCAGGTGCATATCAATGTGCGTTATGCCGTACCGGTCAATTTCGTCATTTTCAATCACGACCTGGTATTCCAGATTAATGTCTCCAGCTTCGTTGGGACCCTTTAGCAACAGCTCTGGCGGGATCGTTCGCCCGTGCAAGCTTACGGTGATTTTATAATTTGAGCCAAAATCGGAGCCTGAAAGTGCGGAAACTGAGAAAATACCCGCACCTGATTATCCTGCCGATAGTGTTGTGCCTTTTTGCCTCCGACATTTTTCAGTCAGGCTGCCGCAAAGAAGTTCGAGTCACAGTCACGAATGAAGCCATTCTGCGGGCGAACGAAGCTGCCAAACTGGGGGATGCAGCATTCAGCCGAAAGGATTATTATGCTGCGCTTGTGAAGTATCTTGAATCGGTGCAGTTGAATCCCAACAACATCTATGTCTATAACACGCTGGGAATTGCTTATTCGCAATTGAAGTATTTCGAGAAAGCCGCCGACGCCTTTTCGCATTCCATGGCGTTGAATCCGAAGTACCCTTACCCTTACAACAACATGGGTTCCATTCTATTGGCGCAGAACAGCCTGAAAAAGGCCGAAAGATATTTCAAAAAGGCGATCAGCCTGAAGGCGGACGAAGCTTCATTTCATTTAAACCTGGGCTCTCTTTATCTGGAGAGGAAAAGACGAGATAACGCAATGGCGGAGTGGCATAAGGCACTGGCCCTCGATCCGAAAATACTGTCGAAGAATGTTTCTGTAAACATGCTAAGCAGCACGGCAGCCGCCATGGAACGGCGCTACTTTACTGCGCGACTTCTGGCTTCCGTCGGGAATGTGGAATCAGCCATTGAGAACCTGCAGATCGCGATCACAGACGGCTTCAGCGATCTGGAATCCATTCGAAAAGAGCCCGATTTTGATCCCATAAGAAACGACAAACGCTTTATTGAATTCCTCGAGAACGCCGAAACGA
>JBEKKY010000066.1:0-12670 GCA_050010475.1 Acidobacteriota bacterium
CCGGAAGGGACGGAGATGGTGATGCCGGGGGACAATGTGAACCTGACGATCAAGCTGATCACCCCGATCGCGATGGAAAAGGGATTGCGGTTTGCAATCCGTGAAGGCGGCCGAACGGTGGGCGCCGGCACAATTTCTGAAATTCTGGAGTAGCCCGGGGCATCCATGCGAGACATCATTACTTTTGAATGCACTAAATGCAAAAGCCGCAACTATACGACAACAAAAAACAAGAAGATCACGACCGAGCGGCTGGAACTCAAAAAATTCTGTAATCGTTGCCGCGCTCACACGCCGCACAAGGAAACACGCTGAGGCGAGGCGCGCGCAACATGGAGCGAGATATATACAGGCCAGTAGCTCGAATTGGTAGAGCGGCGGTCTCCAAAACCGCATGTTGGGGGTTCGAGTCCCTCCTGGCCTGCCATTTTCGGTGTTCCGGCCAGGGATTCTGAACTGCGGCTGAAAAGCGCGGGGTTGAGCAATGAAAGATTTTTTTGAAAAGCTGAAAAATTGGTTCCGCGGAATCATCGAATTCTTAAAGCTCACGAGGCAGGAGCTGAACAACGTTTCCTGGCCGGGCCGACGGGAAGTGACCGGAACGACCATCGTTGTGATCGCGGCCGTTTTTTTCTTCGGGTTTTTTCTTTTTCTGGCCGATACAATTGTCAATTTTGGGATGCATCACATTTTTCGTGCGCTTTCTGCGCAATAACTGAAACGGAAGCATGGACGGTTCGAAGAAGTGGTACATAATCCACACCTACTCCGGATACGAGCGTAAGGTCGCGGAAAGCTTGATGAACCGCATTGAGGCCTATGACTTGGGCGAATGCATCGGGCAGATTCTGATCCCTACGGAGGATGTGGTCGAGACGAAGAGCGGGAAAAAGATTGTTACCACGAAGCTGACTTTTCCGGGATATATCCTCGTGGAAATGGATATGACGGACAAAGCCTGGCACATTGTGCGCGGCACGCCCAAAGTCACAGGCTTTATCAGCACCGGGAAGAAGCCGACTCCTTTAACGGAAGAGGAGATTAACGAGGTAGTCAACCGGGTTTCGGTCACTGCGGAACAACCGAAGCCAAAATTCACCTTTGACCGCGGGGATTCCGTTAAAATTACGGACGGACCGTTTAAGGATTTCACAGGAGTCGTCGAGGACGTGAATCCCGACCGGAACACGCTGAAGGTCATGCTTTCGATTCTCGGCCGAGCGACCCCGGTGGAACTGGAAACCGAGCAGGTGGAAAAGACATGACAAATGACGAATGACGAATTAAAAACGGCCATACGCATGCAGTATGAGTTAATTCGTCATTCGTAATTCGTCATTCGCAATTTCGTTGGAGTTGTACGATGGCAAAAAAGATAGTGGCAAACGTAAAACTGCAGGTGGCCGCGGGAAAGGCAACTCCGGCGCCTCCAGTCGGATCGGCGCTCGGACCCCATGGCCTCAACATCATGGATTTCTGCAAGGCTTTCAATGCCAAGACGGCCAAGCAGGAGGGGCTGATAATCCCCGTCGTCGTGACTGTCTATAGTGATCGCACTTATTCGTTTATCACCAAGACTCCACCTGCCGCCGTGCTGCTCAAAAAGGCTGCGAATATCGCGAAGGGTTCGGGAGAACCGAACAAGACGAAAGTGGGTAAGGTTTCGATGAAGGATGTGCGGGAAATTGCGAAGCTGAAAATGCCGGATCTCAATGCCTCCAATATTGATGCAGCGGTGAAGATTGTTCTGGGGACGGCCCGAAGTATGGGAGTAGAAGTCGAGGGATAACGTTTCCCGTTTACGCGTTTACGCGTTAACGCGTTAACCTGGAACGGGCTCTTAAGAGGTGTAAAGCAATGCCTAAGGCGGGAAAGAATTATACGAAGGCGGCGGCTGCGCGGGAGAGAAAGCTGTACCGTCTGGATGAAGCAGTACCGTTGCTGAAGAAGATCGCCTACGCCAAATTCAACGAAACCGTCGAGGTCTCCATGAGACTGGGAGTCGACCCTAAACACGCAGATCAGATGGTACGCGGAACGGTTGTGCTTCCGAACGGTTTGGGGAAAAGCAAGCGAGTGATTGTGATTGCATCGGGTGAGAAAGTGAAAGAGGCGAAAGACGCCGGAGCGGATGAGGTCGGGGGCGAGGACATCGTGGAACGTATCGCCGGCGGCTGGATGGATTTCGATGCCGTGGTGGCGACACCCGATCTGATGCGAAGCGTCGGCAAACTCGGGAAGGTGCTGGGTCCAAGAGGCCTCATGCCGAATCCTAAAACCGGAACCGTAACCTTTGAAGTCGGGAAGGCTATCCGGGAGATCAAAGCCGGAAAAGTGGAGTTCCGGGTCGACAAGACGGGAATCATCCATGCACCTTGCGGGAAGATCCAATTTGAAGAAAAGAATCTGTACGAGAATGCCAAGGCTCTGATTGATGCCGTAATCAGGGCTAAACCCGTAAGCAGCAAGGGCAAATATGTAAAGAGTATTTCGATTTCTTCAACCATGAGTCCCGGGATTTGGGTGGACGAAACGTCGATCGAGACTCATGCTTAATAGCCGTTCGGCGTTAACGCGTTAACGCGTTAACGCGTAAACGCGTAAACGGATTTTTTCTCATGAATAAAGAAGAAAAACAACAGACGGTAGATTCCCTGAGCGAGCAGTTCCGGTCCATTTCAAGTGCCTTCTTGATCGATTACCGCGGCTTGAAGGTCGTCGATGCAACGGAATTGCGCCGGAAGATACGAGAGATTAACGGCTGTTATGTGGTGGTAAAAAACACTCTGGCGATGCGGGCGGCAAAACAGACCAAACTGGAAAAGCTCGAACCCTATTTCCAGGGGCCCACTGCCGTGGCCTATCACCCCAAAGATGTCGTGGGAATGGCGAAGCTCTTGACGGAGATCGGCAAGGGCAATCCGAATTTTGCGTTCAAGGCAGCGCTGGTGGAAGGCAAAGTGGTTCCCGCGACTGATATCCAGGCGATTGCCTCGATGCCTTCCAGAGAGGTGATGTTGAGCAAGTTGGTCTTCCTCCTCAAAGCACCTTTGCAGAGACTTAATATGGTTCTGAAAGCTCCGGTACGAAATTTGAACCTTGTGTTGAAACAGGTCCAAAAGTAGGGAGTCCAGACGAATCGGCAATTCATCTCTACTAAATCCTATAGGAGTAAACGATGGCGATTACAAAGAATGAAGTTTTAGAGTGGATCGATCAGGCGACAATGCTGGAAATCTCGGACCTGGTAAAGAGTCTCGAAGATAAGTACGGCATCAGTGCGGCAGCTGCGATGCCGGTGGCGGTTGGCGCAGCCCCTGGGGGCGGCGCGGCGGCTCCGGTAGCTGAAGAGAAGACCGAGTTTACGGTAATCCTCAGCGTAATCGGCGAAAAGAAGATCAATGTGATCAAGGCCGTGCGTGAAGTGACGAGCTTGGGGTTGAAAGAGGCTAAAGACTTGGTCGAAGGCGCCCCCAAACCGATCAAAGAAGGGGTCTCCAAAGAAGAGGCGGACACGATTAAGAAGAAGTTCGAGGAAGCCGGCGCGACTGTGGAGATCAAGTAGATTTCGGATTGCGGATTGTGGATTGCGGATTGAAATCAAATCCGCAACGATTGACGATTCAATCCCAGCCCACATCAGAAATCCGAAATCCGCGATTGAGAAACCCCAATATGAGGTCACCGTGCACAGGCCTTCAGATTCGGGGAAACAGAAAAACGATACTTTCGCCTTCAGGCGGAAAAAGGGCGGGGTGTGCCTATCCGCCGTTTATCCCATGTTGCGGCGGCTGCAGGAATCAGTCGGCATTTCGCATTGCGTATTGCGGATTCGATCCACAATACGCAATCCGCAATGAAAGTTCTCCCCACATCGAAATTTAACTGAGCTTTTCGAGGTAAATTTTTCAATGACCAATATCAGCACTTCGAATGTGTATCGGGATCGCATGGATTTTGCGAAAATCCACACCAGCATTCCAATTCCGAATTTGATCGAAGTCCAGAGGAAATCCTACCATCGTTTTCTGCAGATGGATGTGCCTCCGTCGGAACGGGAGGATGTGGGACTGCAGGCTGTATTCAACTCAGTATTCCCCATTAATGATTTTCGCGGCACTTCTTCCCTGGAATTCGTTGAGTATTCGATTGGGAACTGGCAATGCAAGTGCGGCAATCTGAAGGGGCTGAATTATCTGCGCGCAACCTGCGCCGAATGCGGGAAAGCGATTGTCAACAGCCCGTATAATCCGGAAAGCGGCAGCTGTCGGCACTGCGGCGCGAAGAACGAAGTTGAAAACCCTCGCTGCGAATTTTGCGGCGGAGCAGTCGAGCTAAGCGTTAAGTACACCGTGGAGGAATGCCAGGAACGCGGGATGACCTTCGCAGTTCCTTTGAAGGTGACGGTTCGACTGGTTGTCTGGGACAAAGATGCCGAAACGGAAGGGAAAAGCGTTCGCGACATTAAAGAACAGGAAGTCTATTTTGGCGATATCCCGCTCATGACAGAGAATGGAACCTTCATCGTCAACGGCACCGAGCGGGTCATCGTCAGCCAGTTGCACCGGTCTCCCGGCGTGTTCTTTGAATCCAACGCCGGACGGACGTTTATTCTGGCGAAGATCATTCCCTACCGCGGATCCTGGGTTGAATTCGAGTTCGATTCGAAGAACATTCTTTATGTGCGCATCGACCGGAAACGCAAATTTCTCGCCACGACCTTCCTGCGGGCGCTCGGACTCAGCAGCGACGCCGAAATCCTCCGGGCATTTTATGTGCCTGTCACCATTCGCTGGGAGGATAAGACCCTTTACAGAACGCTAGGACGGGACCTCATCGGATCCAAAGCGACCGACGATATCAAAGATCCCAAGAGCAAAGGCGTTCTTGTGCCCAAGGGAAAGAAGATCGTCGAAGGGTTGTACAACCAGCTGGTCAAGGCAAGCGTCAAAGAGATTAAGATCGATATTGAAAATCTGGAAGGCGCCTTGTCTATCTCCGAGGTGATCAACCACGAAACGGGCGAAATCCTTATCGAATCCAACTCCGAGGTCACATCACGAATCCTGACAGTCCTGACCGAATCGGGGATCCATTCCCTCGAAGTGTTTTTCCCTGAACGTGAAGAGACAGGCGCGACAATCTCTCAGACCTTGAAGAAGGACCATATCAAATCCCAGCCGGATGCCCTGATTGAAATTTACCGCAAGCAGCGCCCCGGCGATCCCCCGACTCTGGAAACCGCAACCGCCCTGTTCGAAGGGATGTTTTACGATCCCCGGAAGTATGATTTCTCCAAAGTCGGAAGGCTCAAATTCAACATAAAGCTGGGACTGAACACGCCTTTGGAACAGCGCACTTTGACGGCAGACGATTTCTACGCCGTTATCAAATATGCTTTGAAGCTGACCAAAAACATTGGAAGCGTCGATGACATCGACCACCTGGGCAACCGCCGAGTGCGGGCTGTCGGTGAATTGCTGGAAAACCAGTTCCGCATCGGCCTCGTTCGCATGGAACGGGCGATCAAGGAAAAAATGTCGGTCCATCAGGAAATGACGACGGCCATGCCCCACGACCTGATCAACGCCAAACCGGTCATGGCTTCCATTCGGGAGTTTTTCGGCAGCAGTCAGCTCTCGCAGTTCATGGACCAGACGAATCCGCTTTCAGAAATTACTCATAAGCGGCGCCTTTCGGCGTTGGGACCGGGCGGCTTGAGCCGGGAGCGTGCCGGGTTTGAAGTTCGAGACGTGCATCCGACCCACTACGGCCGCATCTGCCCGATCGAAACTCCGGAAGGACCCAACATCGGGTTGATTTCGTCTCTGAGCTGCTATGCGCGCATCAACGATTACGGTTTCATCGAGTCTCCGGTCCGGAAGGTGAAGGCCGGAAAGGTCTTGGAATTCGTGCATATCGTTTTCCCGGGCGATGCTCATTTCAAAGTGGGCGAGCAGGTCGAAAAAGATACGGTGGACAAAGAAAATCGCCGCTGTGAAGCTGCCGGCAAACGGCCCGCGATCTACGAGCCCTTCTCGTTTTATCAGACTGCATGGGAAGCGGAAGAATACACGATTGCCCAGGCAAACGTGGAACTTGATGAACATGGAGACATGCTGCAGGACCGCGTCGATGCACGCAAGGCGGGCAACTTCGCCCTGATTCCGAAAGACGCGGTCCAATATATCGATGTTTCCCCCAAACAGCTTGTGAGTGTTGCCGCCAGTCTGATTCCTTTCCTCGAACACGACGATGCGAACCGCGCGCTGATGGGATCGAACATGCAGCGCCAGGCGGTTCCATTGCTTCGGGCTGAGGCCCCTTATGTCGGAACCGGGATGGAATACATTACCGCCAAAGATTCCGGGGCTGTCGTGATATGCAAACGTGCCGGAGTTGTCGACAGTGTCGATGCGACACGCATCATCGTTCGGGTGGAAGGCGAAGGGGAAAACGGCAAGTCTGCTTCTCGGGATGCGGGGGTCGATATTTATGGCCTCACCAAATTCAAACGCTCGAATCAGAATACCTGCATCAATCAGGCGCCTCTCGTCCGAAGAGGCGACAACGTAATCAGAGGACAGGTCCTGGCGGACGGTCCGTGCACCGATAAGGGAGAGCTGGCTCTCGGCCGAAACGTGCTGGTTGCCTTCATGCCTTGGCGGGGATACAACTTTGAGGACGCCATCCTGGTCAGCGAAAAGCTGGTGAAAGAGGACAGCTACACATCCATTCATATTGAAGAGCTGGAAATTGAGGCTCGGGACACCAAGCTCGGACCGGAGGAAATCACGCGCGATATCCCGAATGTGAGCGATTCCAGCCTGCGTGACCTCGACGAAAGCGGAATCATCCGCATCGGCGCCAAAGTGCGTTCCGGAGACGTGCTCGTAGGGAAAGTAACTCCCAAGGGCGAGACTCAACTTTCGCCGGAAGAGAAGCTGCTTCGTGCCATCTTCGGCGAAAAGGCGGGGGAGGTCCGGGATGCTTCACTGGTGACACCTCCGGGAATTGAGGGAACAATTGTCGACGTCAAGATCTTCTCGCGGAAAGGCGTGCCCAAAGACGAGCGCGCGAAGCAAATCGAGAGAGAGCAGGTCGACAAGATGGAAAAGGATCTCAATGACGAGATCCGAATCATCAAAGAGGAAAGGAACAAACGCCTGATCGACATTTTTAACGGCGAGATCCTTCCTGATGACGTCGTGAACCGATCCGGGGACGTCCTCATCAAGAAAAAAACCAAGTTGACCCGCTCGATTCTCCAGGAGCTCAGTTCGACGGAGTTGAACAAGATCAAGAACGACTTCAAATCGGAAAAGGAAGGGAAGGTATACGAAAGCGTCAAGAAGCTCGAGGAGAAGACGGAGAAACAGATCCAGATCCTGAAGAGCCTTCATGAAGAACAGCTCGGAAAGCTGCGCCGCGGTGACGAACTCCCGCCCGGCGTCATCAAGATGGTAAAAGTGTACGTGGCCATGAAACGAAAGCTGTCGGTAGGCGACAAGATGGCGGGACGCCATGGGAACAAGGGCGTGATCGCGCGCATTCTGCCGGAAGAAGATATGCCCTACCTGCCCGACGGCACGGCCGTTGAGATTGTTCTCAATCCGCTCGGCGTACCTTCCCGAATGAATGTCGGACAGATCCTGGAAACGCACCTTGGGTGGGCGGCAAAAGCTCTGGGCTTATACTTTTCCACTCCGGTGTTCGATGGCGCCTCAGAGTCGGAAATCAAGGAAATGCTTCAAAGGGCGGAATTGCCCGAGAGCGGCAAAATTGACCTGTTCGACGGGATGTTAGGCGAGAAGTTCGATCAGAAGGTGACGGTCGGATACATTTATATTTTGAAGTTGTCGCACCTTGTGGATGACAAGATCCATGCGCGGAGCATTGGACCCTACTCCCTGATTACCCAGCAGCCGCTGGGAGGAAAAGCCCAGTTCGGCGGACAGCGGTTCGGTGAAATGGAAGTCTGGGCGCTCGAAGCTTACGGCGCCGCCAACATTCTGCAGGAATTGCTGACGGCAAAATCCGATGACATTCAGGGTCGGACGAAGATATATGAAGCAATCGTAAAAGGGGAATCCCATTTCGTTCCGGGAATTCCCGAATCTTTCAACGTGCTCATTCGTGAGCTGCAAAGCCTCTGCCTTGACGTGGAGCTGATTCAAAGGCAGAAGGCGCGGCGGGTGGAAGTCGAAGCAGCACCAACAACGACATAATTACGAATTACGAATGACGAATTACGAATTGAAACATGCGTCATTCGTCATTCTAAATTCGTAATTTTGAATGAACGGGACGTTGGAATAAAAAAGAAAGTATTTGGAAGTTAAACCTCATAAGGTTGGGGGGGGGCCCATTGAGAAGTTTTAAAGATGTAATGGAAAAATCGGATTTGAGCACTGATTTTGACAGCATTAGAATCAGCCTTGCATCTCCGGAAAAAATACGGGCGTGGTCGCGCGGCGAAGTGACCAAGCCCGAAACGATCAACTACCGTACGTTCAAACCGGAAAAGGATGGACTTTTTTGTGCTCGGATCTTTGGCCCGGTTACAGACTGGGAGTGCTTGTGCGGCAAATACAAGCGCATGAAATATCGAGGCGTGGTCTGCGATAAATGCGGAGTGGAAGTCACGCTTTCCAAAGTGCGGCGCGAACGGCTGGGACACATCGAGCTCGCGTCTCCATGTTCGCATGTCTGGTTCTTCAAAGGCTTGCCCAGCCGCATCGGCCATCTGCTCGATATCAGCCTCAGAGACCTGGAACGTGTGCTCTATTTTGAGGCGTACGTCGTAATCGACGCCGGCGAAGCCCCCGTCAAACCGGGTGAGCTTCTAAATGAAGAGAGATACCGAGCTTTGATACAGGAGTTCCCGGGAAAATTCAGGGCGATGATGGGAGCAGAAGCGATCAAGGAACTGCTCAAGCGCGTTGATATCGAGGAAATCGCGGACGAACTGCGGGCTGCGATGAAAACGGAAACTTCTCAGCTGAAGCGGATCAAATATGCCAAACGCCTGAAGGTAGTCGACGCTTTTCGTAAGTCCGGCAACAAGCCTGAATGGATGATTCTGGACGTGATCCCGGTGATCCCCCCGGAGCTTCGCCCTCTGGTACCACTCGATGGAGGGCGTTTTGCCACATCGGATCTCAACGACCTTTATCGCCGCGTCATTAACCGGAACAACCGGCTGAAAAAACTGATGGAGCTGCGCGCGCCCGAGGTCATCATCCGGAATGAAAAAAGAATGCTCCAGGAAGCGGTCGACGCAATGTTCGATAACGGAAGACGCGGCCGCGTGCTTCGGGGTGCGAATAATCGTCCACTGAAGTCGCTTAGCGATACTCTGAAAGGAAAATCGGGAAGATTCCGGCAGAACCTTTTGGGAAAACGCGTCGATTATTCCGGCCGTTCGGTGATCGTAGTCGGTCCTGAGCTGAAGCTGCATCAGTGCGGTTTGCCCAAGAAGATGGCGCTGGAGCTATTCAAGCCATTCATTTATAACCGGCTGGAGAAGGAAGGGCACGCGGCCACCATCAAAGGTGCGAAAGAGATGGTGGAACGGCAGGAACCGGTTGTGTGGGATATCCTCGAGGAAGTGATCAAGGATCATCCGGTGCTCCTGAACCGCGCTCCAACGCTGCATCGCCTCGGCATCCAGGCGTTTGAACCGGTTCTGGTGGAAGGAAAGGCCATTAAAATTCCGCCTCTGGTCTGCGCCGCATTCAACGCGGACTTCGACGGCGACCAGATGGCCGTTCACATTCCGCTCTCACCGGAAGCTCAAATCGAGGCCTCAGTGCTCATGCTGAGCAGCCACAATATCCTTTCGCCGGCCAACGGTCAGCCGATCGCGATCCCGAGCCAGGACATCGTGCTTGGAATGTATTACCTCACCAAGGCGAAAAAAGGGACGAAGGGTGAAGGTCATGCCTTCGGTTCGTACGATGAAGCGATGTTCGCTCTGGAAAACGGCATGGTGGAACGGCTCACCCCCATCCGCTATCGGTATACCGGCGCTCTGATGGACCTGACCGCGCAATATGACGACCAGGCCGTCATGCGTGCCGATATCCACGAAGTGAACAACGAGTTTGTCAACACAACCATCGGCCGCCTGATCTTTAATTCAATCCTTCCCAAGGGAATGCCGTTCATCAACGGGCTGATGAAACGAAAAGGATTGCAGCAGCTGGTCAACTACTGCTACCTGCAATTCGGCCTCGAAACAACAGTCCAGATGCTGGATGACCTGAAGGATCTCGGATTTCTCCATGCGACCAAGGCCGGCATCTCCATCGGCATCGACGACCTGATCGTGCCGGACAGCAAGGCGGATCTGGTCGATGACGCGCGGAAAAGCGTCATCGAAGTGGAGAAACAATACCAGGACGGCGCGATTACCGATGGTGAACGATACAACAAGATCATCGACATCTGGTCGGATGTTACGGAAAGAGTATCCGACGAGATGTTCCGGAAAATGGCGCAGCAGGATGAAGGCGGATACGAGTTCAACCCGATTTACATCATGGCGGATTCCGGCGCCCGGGGAAGCAAGCAGCAGATTCGGCAGCTCGCAGGAATGCGCGGGTTGATGGCCAAGCCGTCAGGCGAAATCATCGAGACGCCGATTACGGCCAATTTCCGCGAGGGACTGACTGTGTTGCAGTACTTCATCTCGACTCACGGCGCTCGCAAAGGTCTGGCTGATACGGCGCTGAAGACGGCTGATTCCGGTTACCTTACCCGTAGGCTGGTTGACGTGGCGCAGGACGTGATTGTATCCACCCAGGATTGCAACACCCTCGACGGCATCTATGTGACATCCATTATTGAAGGCGGGGAGATTATCGAACCTCTCCGCGACCGCATCGTCGGACGAGTGTCCCTCGAGAACATCAAAGATCCTCTTACCGGGGAAACGATTCTCGGCGTGAATGAGGAAATTACGGAGACGCTGGCTTCCGACATTCAGGCGGCCGGTATCGAGCAAGTCAAGATCCGGTCCGTGCTGACCTGCAAGGCGAAACGCGGCGTTTGCGTCAAATGTTACGGACGCAACCTTGCGACCGGCCAGTTGGTGGACTTGGGCGAGGCTACCGGCGTTATCGCAGCCCAATCCATCGGCGAGCCCGGCACGCAGCTGACCATGAGAACGTTCCATATTGGTGGCACGGCAAGCAGAACGCACGAGCAGTCCACCGAAGAATCGAAGAACGAAGGAATCGTCAAGTTCCTGAATATTCAGCACGTCACAAACAGGGATGGAAACCTGGTTGTGATGAACCGCAACGGCACGCTGATTATCGCCGACGAAGGCGGCCGCGAGAAGGAACGCTACTCCGTGGCTTACGGCGCTATCCTCAAGGTAAAGGAAGGACAGAAAATAAAGCCTGGCCACGTCCTGGTTGAATGGGATCCCTATTCGTTCGCCATCCTGACCGAGTTCGGCGGAACGATCATGTTCAAAGATATCCACGATGGCATTACGGTCAAGGAGGAACGTGACGAAAACACGGGACTCGTGCGCCAGGTCATCACGGAGTCCCCGGACGAAAAGTACCAGCCACAGATCAGCATCAAGAATGATAAAGGGAAGGTGGTAAAAAGCTATCTGCTTCCGTCGAAAGCCCACCTCTGGGTGGACAATGGAGAGGAGGTTTATCCCGGAAGCATCCTGGCCAAGATTCCTCGCGAAACGCGCAAAACCAAAGACATCACCGGCGGTTTGCCGCGCATCGTCGAACTTTTCGAGGCCCGGAAGCCCAAGGAGACGGCCGTCATCACCGAGATCGACGGGATTGTCAAATATGCCGGCCTAGTGCGAGGCCAGCGGAAGATTGAGGTGCACCATGAAAGCGGCATCGTCAAGGAGTACCTGCTTCCTCGTGGCGTTCACATCAACGTGCAGGAAGGAGAGTACGTCCGGGCCGGCGAAGCGCTGATGGACGGTCCGCGCAACCCGCACGACATCTTGCGGGTGTTAGGCGAAAAAGAGCTGCAAAGCTACCTCGTAAACGAAATTCAGGAAGTCTACCGGTTGCAGGGCGTCAACATCAATGACAAGCATATTGAAGTGATTGTTCGTCAGATGATGCGCTGGATCAAAGTTGAGGAAGTTGGCGACACGGAATTCTTGCTGGAAGAACAGGTGGACAAGTTCCGGTTCTACGAAGAGAACGAGCGTGTCGAGGCGGCCGACGGCCAGCCGGCGAAAGGTCGGCCGCTACTGCTTGGAATTACCAAGGCGTCGCTTTCGACCGACAGCTTTATTTCGGCTGCATCGTTCCAGGAGACGACTCGCGTCCTGACTGAAGCTGCAATCAGCGGCAAGGTCGATTACCTGCGGGGATTGAAGGAAAACGTTATCATGGGACGTTTGATTCCGGCCGGCACGGGAATGGAGTATTACCACAACATCAAACTGACCGAAGCGATGGTTCCAATGGAAGCTCCAGAGCCAGAGGGGGAGGGGCCGGATCTGGAATCCGATCTACTGGCGGGCAATATCGACCTGGAGGCGATCAAAGCCAAACGAGCCGATATCGGGTAATCAAAAAGGGGACGCCACTCTATTTCGCCTGTCAGCCGTGCAGGAATGAGAGCTAAAGGGCGAAATAGGGTGGCGTCCCCAATTTATGCAGAAATAAAAAAG
>JBEKKY010000067.1:0-24376 GCA_050010475.1 Acidobacteriota bacterium
CGAGGTGAACTCCAACAATATGAAAGCCATGACGCGCCAGCGCCAGGCTGGATGCAGCGCCAAAACCACTGGAAGCTCCGAGTATCAGAGCCCATTTTTGCGATTCTTTGGATGTCACAGAAGCCTCCGGATTAATTTATCTATCATAAGATGGTCGCATCGGAATCGGAATCGGAATCGGTATCGCAGGCGCTATCGAGATTCGAACAGCCGATTGCGATACCGATTCCGATACCGATTCCGAACAGGGTGTTAGTCGTGGTAGGATGATTCAGCTAACGAACAAAACACTGAGGTCGCGGGAAAGCGCGAGAGATTTTGTGGCTCAAATCATCGGGAAAGCGCGAGAGATTTTGTGGCTCAAATCATCATTCTACGATTAGATAGATGGATAACAATATTTGACCTCACATCATCGGAAGGGAAAGCGTGATGGCAGACGAGCGGATCAGCAAAAATAAAGCAATTGATATGGCTCTGACGCAAATAGAAAAGCAGTTTGGAAAGGGCTCCATCATGCGACTCGGAGACCGCATTGATACAGCGGGCGTCCAATCCATATCCACAGGATGCATTTCTTTTGATGCGGCATTAGGAGTAGGGGGATTTCCCAAGGGACGTGTTGTGGAGATTTTCGGTCCGGAGTCTAGCGGCAAAACCACCATTGCACTTCATGCGATCGCGCAGTCGCAGCTAAGCGGAGGATCTGCCGCTTTCATCGACGCCGAACATGCCATGGATGCCAAATATGCCAAAATGCTTGGTGTCAACACGGACGAATTGCTGGTCTCTCAACCCGATAGCGGCGAACAGGCACTCGAGATTGCCGAAGTCCTTGTGCGCAGCGGCGCGATCGATATTCTTGTCGTCGATTCCGTCGCGGCCCTGGTGCCGAAAGCCGAACTGGAAGGAGAAATGGGGGATTCGCTTCCCGGCCTGCAAGCCCGGCTGATGTCGCAGGCTTTGCGCAAGCTGACCGCCATCGTCTCCAAATCAAATACCTGCATGGTTTTCATCAACCAAATGCGCGAGAAGATCGGAGTCATGTTCGGCAACCCCGAAACCACAACCGGAGGCAAGGCTCTGAAATTCTACTCGTCCATTCGTGTTGATATTCGCCGGATCGGCTCCATTAAAGAAGGAGACGTGGTCGTTGGCAGCAGAACGAGAGTCAAGATCGTCAAAAACAAGCTTGCGCCTCCCTTCCGAGAGGCCGAATTCGATATCCTGTACAACCAGGGCATTTCCTATGAGGGAGATCTGGTCGATCAGGCTGTCGAGCGAAAACTGATTGAAAAAAGCGGCGCCTGGTTTTCTTATAAAGGCGAAAGGCTTGGACAGGGTCGGGAGAATGCGAAGCTGTTCATCCGTGAGCACCCGGACGTTGCCGAAACTTTGAATCTCAAATTGCGGGAGATACTGGGACTCGTCAAACCGGCCGCCGCAGCTGTGGAAAAGGCAAAAAGCTAAAACGCCACCGATTCCACGGATTTTAAATCAGTGAAATCCCTGGAATCCGTGGCGTCTTTTTAATTTCCGGGAAGCAAGAAGCGCCGGAGTCGGACATAAGCCGAATTCTGTTTCTCTGCAAAGCAGAGACGGCAATCATTCATCTGGTCCCAGGATCACTCCTGGGATCAAGCGGTCTACCCAAAAGCATCGGACGGGCCGCCCTTCATCCCTTTCGGGATCGCTTTTCTATTTGACCTTGCTCCGTGTGGGGTTTGCCCTGCCATCCCTGTTGCCAGTGACGCGGTGCGCTCTTACCGCACCTTTTCACCCTTACCTCGCCGAGCGAGGCGGTGTATTTTCTGTGGCACTTTCCGTAGGGTCGCCCCTCCCTCGCGTTACGAGGCACACTGCCCTGTGGAGTTCGGACTTTCCTCGGCCTGATTAGGGCCGCGATTGCCTGGCCGACTCCGGCGAAGCAATTGTAAGCTATTCTTCGAAAGAATGATACATGGAGGAGCCATCCTGCATTCAGTAGCCGGCGTCCTCCATCTGCATAGGTTTCAGTCTGCCGAGAATGTGACCCAGGTGCACTTTAACCTCGAATTGGATTGGCGTCTTCTTGTCGTCAGCCGAAAGCCAGATTTTAAACTGGCCCACTTCTTTAAACAGTTCACCCATCAACGAGACGGTATTGACTCTCCACGCGGGCGCCTTCCCTGCATTGCCAGGAAGCACTTCTTGCCTTTCCACCGTAGCCCGCACTTCCCTTATTTTGGCGTCGTTCGCGAGGGTGAAAGTCTGGGCGTAGTGGTCTTGCAGTTGCGATTTTCTGAACAAATAGAGAGCCGAGAGCGGGTCATGAACGCACTCAGGAATATCGTTCTTTATTTCATCCTTTTTAAGCTTTGACGGGAATGTGGATTCATCGATCTCCCGGATGTGAAGCTGGCGGTTCTCGCGCAAGTATTCAACTTCAATTTGACGTTTGCGCTTCCCCTCACGGATCTGTGCCGAACTGCCCAGCGTGCAGAGTGTCTCGGGCTCGGTAAAGAAGACAAACTCGTCCTCTATCTGGATCCCGGACAATTTCACGAGTGTTCCGCTTGAATGTGCTTTAAATCGAATCTGCAGCGCCCTCTTTCCTTTGTATTCGGTTTCTCCGACCAATTGAACCTCGGCCTCGCCGGCTTCCATCTGAGGGAGGAAAAGAAAATACCAGGGAGGATTCCACTCGATTTTATAGACCAGATGCTCTCCGGAAAATTGCATGGCATTGCGCGCCCCGGTGGGCGCAGATTCCTGAAATGCGGGCGTAAAGACCGCAGCAGCCGCGAACAGGCACAATGCAAATGGCAACTTATGGCGACGCAATCGTGACGTCCTCCCGGATTCCCAAGCGTTTAACGACACCCGCAAATACTTCGTCCACCGAAATGTCCATACACTCGTCATTTCTGGAGCAGCTTCTGCCGTAACAGGGGGCGCACGGCAGCGCGCGTGTGATTACCTCATCCCCTTTCCTCCACGGCCCATTTCTCACGGGAGAAGTGGGACCGAAAATTCCGACGACGGCAGTTCCCAGGGCGCAGGCAAGGTGGAATGGCCCGGTGTCTCCGCCAATGAACAGGCGCGCCCCTTTTAGCAATGGGATCAACTGCAGGAATGAGACCGGAAAATGCCGCGGCGACGGAACGCCGCAGGAATCTGTAATCGCTCGGAAAAGGCCCTCCTCGCCCGGACCCGTGGTCACTACCACTGGAAGACCAAGTTGCTGAATTTTTTTTGCCAGCCTGCCGTATCTCTCCGGATCCCACCTTTTTGTCGCCCATCCGCCGCCCGGATTAATGACGACAAACTCCTTCAACTGGTTTCGAATCAGAAGCGATTCAACATATTCATTATCCTCGGCGGGAACGGAAAAATCCACCATCGATGGTCCTGGACGGGCTCCCGCCAATTCAGCCAGCATCTGATTCAGAACCAACACATGGACCTGATTCGGCGGCCTTTTCAGTTTTCGATTATAGAACCAGTTTGCCGGGCGCTCCCGCACCAGCTCTTTCGCAAAACCGATCCGCACGCGCGATCCGCTGATTGCTCCCAGAAAGGCAGTTTTCAGCAGCCCCTGGAAATCGAGCACACAATCAAAGCGGCAGGCTCGCAGTTCCCGAATCAAGCCCCAGAACTGATTCCATGCCGGCCGATCAAGCGGAAAGCGCAGCAGGGAATTAGTGTCCAGAACATGAAGCCTATCAATTCCCCGGACCGCTGTGGGAAGGAAACTGCATTTTTTTGCAACGAGCCAATCGATCCTTGCGTCCGGAAACGTTGCCCGCAGGTTCGAGAATGCCGGCAGGGCATGCAGGATATCTCCCAGGGAACTGAGCCGGATTATCAGAATCTTGGGAGAAGCATTCATGAAGGGAATTTGCTTATAATTTCTTGAATCAGATCTCTTGTCGAATGATCCTTGGGATCGCCCGTAATGGCCACCTGGCCGCCGTAAGCAAGAACAGTTTCGCGCTCAGGCACGTTTTCCGGAGCATAGTCTGTTCCTTTCGCGTGCACGTCCGGCATCATTTCTCTTAGGATATCATCCACGGTAGGCGCATTAAACAAAAGAACATAATCCACGCACTCCATCGATGCAAGGATCTCGGCGCGGTCTCCTTCGGACTGAAGCGGACGTCCTTCCCCCTTCAGCGCGGCCACGGAAACATCGCCATTTACTCCGACGATGAGCATATCTCCCAGCTTCCTGGCAGATTCGAGATATCGGACGTGTCCTGCGTGAAGAAGATCGAAGCAGCCGTTCGCAAATACCACTTTTTGCTTCAAAGCGTGGGCTTTGGACACGATCCCTTTCATTTCCTGGATCGATTTGATTTTTCGCTTAGGATCTTTCCACATTTCCAGAGACTTGGTCGGGAGCGCCGGCGTCTCGCCGGCTTTTTCACACAAATACAATAGACCAGGATTGTTCAAGCGCAGCGACCCCGCAAAGAGCCGGCGGGACGCCGGCGCTCCCGGCGCAGGCTATTTTTTCTTATGAATCATTCCGGCATCCGAATTTACCGCCGCCCGCAGCTCGGAAAGAGTCACCGTCGCTGTCCCCCTCTTCATGACGACAATCCCGCCGGCATAATTGGCCAGGCGGGCTGCATATTCGGGCGCCGCTCCGCAGGCAAGCGCCAGGGAGTACACGGCGATTACCGTATCACCCGCGCCGGTGACATCCGCCACTTCATCCGTCCCATAAATCGGGATGTGCAGCGGGTCTTTTCCGCGTTCAAAAAGCGTCATTCCATACCGCCCTTGAGTAACAAGGAGGGATTGCAACCGTTGGTTGCGCAAAACCCTCCGGCCGATCTTCCGCAGCATTTCTTCATCCGCGCCGATCGAAACTCCCAAGGAAGCCTCGATCTCCGTGATGTTGGGCGTAATCGAAGTCACATCGGAGAACTCCGACATTCGAAACCTCGAGTCCACAACGAGGGGGATGTTTCGGTTTGATGCGACGCGGCGCAGTCTCTCCATCAGAGGGGAAACGATACTTCCATACCCGTAGTCGCTTACGATAATTCCATCCGCAGATCGAGCGCTTCGCTCCAACAAATTCCATGAGATCTCGGCCGGGAATCCAGCGTTCCGAGCGCGGTCCACGCGCACAACCTGTTGCGGGGCGGAATGGTGCGCTCCAGCCAGAATTCGCGTTTTCACGGGCGTCGCATAAGAACGGATCCTGCGAACCGTCCGGACATCCGCGCCTTTTTTTTGCAGAACAGCAATTAGATCCTTCCCGGATTCATCCTGACCGACCACTCCGGCAATTGTGACGCGACAGCCCAAATCCAGCAGGTTGTTTGCGGCGTTCGCCGCACCTCCGGGCAATCGGACCAGGTCGCGATATTCCAGAACCAAAACCGGAGCTTCCCGAGAAACTCTTGCGATCTGGCCGTACAGGAACTCGTCCGCAATTAAATCCCCGATTACCGCAATCTTGCGGTTGGGGAATCGATCCAGGGTTTCCAAGAGATGTTTTTGCATTTCAGGTGCGGAATTTAGCAGATATTTCAGTCGAAACAAAAGCATAAAAAGCCTGTTTACGAGTTTACGGGTTCACGCGTTCACGCGTTGGGAGTTCGGTGAACGCGTAAACCCGTAAACTCGTGAATGCATAAACGACAGTTTCTTATTCCTTATTTCGTGATTGCTGTCACTTTTTACGGTGCTCTTTCGAGATACGATTTGCAGATCAGAGAAGTACCCGCGGTCCGGCTATGGACGGGAGCTTCGGAAAATCGGGGGATGCCCGAACTCACTCATATCCGGCCGCGGTCTCAGGCTTCCATAATTTTTTGGGCTTCTTCCAATACCCTTTCCACGGAAACACCCTTCATGCAGCGGAAATCGGTCGTACATTCCCTCAGGAAACAAGGATTGCAATCAACCGGATGCTTGATTACAACGGCGCGGGTGCTGAGCGGTCCTGTTGCAATTTCACTGGTGGATCCAAAAATGGCCAGCTGCGGCACATCCAGTGCCGCAGCAAGATGCATAGGACCCGAGTCATTCGTGATCAAAAGCCGGCATTTCTTAATCAGAGCCATCAATTCGCCCAATGTGGTCCTTCCCGTCAGGACCACCGGACGGGATGCCATTTTTGCCGTGACCTCCTCCGCGACGCGAACGTCGTTCGATGAGCCGAAAATGATGATCCGGGCATCGTATCGCTTCGCCAGGGCATCCGCGACTGCGGCGTAGCGATCCGGAAACCAGCGCTTCGCCGCTCCATAAAATGCGCCCGGATTTATACCCACGACCGTCTCGTGTTCATGGATTCCGGCCGTGCGCAGCATTTCTTCCGCCGCAGCCGTGTCCGAGTCCTGGATTCCGACACGGATTGGAAGAGCGTAGTTGGGATTCTCCCACAAATGACTCGCGATCCATCCCATCTCGGAGAGGATGCCCAGATAGTAATACGCCTGATGGACCCGGCGCACACCAGGATCAATCCTGCATGCATTTGTAAGGAGGAGGCTGCGTCCGTCCCGTGCGTACCCGATCCTTTCGGGAATCCGCGCGCACCAGGCGATGAGCGCGGCCTCGAACGCGTTTTGCAAAAGGATGGCAAGGTCGAATTTTCGGCTCTTCAAATCGCAGACAAGCCTGTGGAATCCCGCCCAGCCATGGTGAATCCCGGCTTTGTCGTATTCCAGAATCTCGTCAATAAAATCTACGGCGGAAAAAATGTCCCGAACCCAGGGACGCACCAGGAGAGATATTTGCGCTCGAGGAAAAACACGCCTGATTTCTCTCATGGCAGGGATGGAAATCACTGAATCTCCTACCCAGTTCGTTCCGCGAATCAGAATCTTGTTTGCCCTGCGGATATCCAATCCCTTCACGCCCGTTCCTCAATGCTTTTTTTCAAAACAAGCTCAAATGCGCCTGCATCGGAGATTTCGGTCGATTGAACTGCAACCAACAACGGGAAATCAGGAGGTTCGCCCATTTTTACTGCATCTTTTTCCGTGGTAATCATGGTGTTGACTCCCTTTTGCCGTGCCTCTTCACTGCAGTGTCGCCAGTCTTCTTTCCCAAGCCGATAATGATCGGCGAAAAACTTTGCTCCTCTAACCTCGATTCCGAGCTGCAGGAGATCGCGCCGGAACCGCTCTGGATTGCCGAGCGCGCTTACCAGATAGGCAGTCGCCGGGAGCGCGGCCGTCTCGGAAAATGGGGACGCCTCCCTATTTCGGTTTTCTCCTCTCTCTCCGCCGCAGCCAACAGGCGAAATGGGGAGGCGTCCCCATTTTTCCCAGGAGAGGAACGGGATTAGAGCTTTGATTTCCTGCCTGCAATGAAAAATTTTGGCCGTGGTCTTCAAACGCCGGATTTCTGTTTCGACGGCATTGTTTTGGGCGGGATCGGTTGAATCGTTGATTGCGATAAGATCGCAGCGGCGCAGCGCTGAAACGGGTTCCCGGAGCGTCCCCCGCGGAAATATGCGGTCGGATCCAAGCGGGCGGCTGCTGTCGAGGATCACGATGTCCAGATTCCGGTGAAGCTTGCGGTGTTGAAACCCGTCATCCAGCACAAAAACCATCCGCTCGTCCCGCTTCGAAAGAACGGCTCCTGCGATATAGCGGTTTTTCGAGACGCCCATCCACCCGGACGGAACGCGGCGTCGAATCAAGGCGGGTTCATCTCCCAGGGTTGTCGCGGGGGACGGGACGGCTTCCCCCGGCTGCAGAACGTGCGATTCACCGGGACGAATTCTTCCATATCCGCGGGTCAGAATCGCCGGAGTGAATCCCAACTTCGACAGCATCTGCGCGACGCAAATCACCAAGGGAGTCTTGCCGGTTCCCCCCATTGTAATGTTGCCGATACTGATCACCGGCGCCGGCACCCGTTGCTGCGGGAGCAGGGAATATGCATACAACAAGTTTCGTGTACGCACCAGTCCCTCAAACAGCAGGCCTGGAAGGTAAACCGCAGGTGTTAACGCCGGATGAATCCTGTGCATAGACGGACAGAGTAGCACAAATTCCCGTTTACGGGTTTACGCGTTCACGAGTTAACGCGTTAACCCGTGAACGCGTGAACGCGTGAACGCGTGAACGGACCAATTTTATCTTGTATAATTAGTCGTTCCACTGCATAATTATCCATTGTGATGATATCGAAAAAAGCAAGGCAGGGAAGGATACTGGAGCTCGTCCGGAAAAACCCGGTCCGGAACCAGGAAGAATTTTCGTCTTTATTGAAGCGTCAGGAAGTGGAGGTGACTCAGTCCACGCTTTCCCGGGATATCCGGGAATTGGGCCTGGTTAAAATCCGCGGCAGCTATCAGGTTCCCGGGGAGCTGCATACTTCGCCCCCCGGCGAGATCCTTCGTCGTGCGTTTGAACAGTTTGTCATTCGAACTGGCGTTTCGGGGAACATCGTAATGATCAAAACTTCTCCCGGGAACGCCCATTCAGTCGGAGTGGTCCTGGACGCCGCCGAGTGGCCAGAAATATTAGGGACGGTCGCGGGAGATGATACTGTTTTCGTTCTCCTGCGCAACGGCAGTTCCGGCAAGAAAGTGCTAGCGAGAATTCGGGAGTTATCGGCATGAAGATCAGGGTAGGAGTCGTGGGAATCAGCGGATATGTCGGGTTAGAGCTGGTCAAGCTCATCCTGCAGCATCCGGAAATAGAATTAGCGGCCGCCATGGATGCGGCCGAGACTGGAGAAAAGCCGGTGGACGAGATTCATCCTCGACTGCGCGGCGCCTGCAAGCTCAGCACGTTCCAGCCGGACAAGGACCGCATGGCTGAACTTAAACTGGATACGGTATTTCTCTGTACTCCGGATAAGGTCTCGTATGAACTGGTCCCGAAGATCCTTTCGGCAGGTATTCGAGTCATCGATTTGAGCGGATCCTACCGTCTGAAAGACACCGCCAGCTACTCTTCCTGGTATGGATTCCATCATGCAAACGACGATCTGTTGAAGTCGGCCGTTTATGGTCTTTCCGAATGGAATGCAAAAGCGATTGCTTCCGCCAGTCTGATTGCGAACCCCGGTTGTTATCCCACTTCCGTCACGCTGGCGCTGCTCCCTCTGATTCGCGCAGGAATGATCGAGACCGGCTCCGATATTTTCTGCGATTCAAAATCCGGAGTTACGGGCGCCGGCCGTGGAGTGAAGCCGGAGCTCATGTTCTCCGAGGTGACGGAAAATTTCCGCCCGTACAGTCCCATTACGCACCGGCATGCTCCGGAAATGTGTCAGGAACTGGAATGGGACCTGAACAATTTCACCTTCGTTCCGCACCTTTTGCCGATCAATCGAGGGATTATTTCGACGATGTATGTGCAATTGCACCAGCCGCTCAGTTCGGTCGAAATCGGAGCGGAGTATGAGAAGCGATACACAGGCCGTCCGTTCGTCCGCATTCTAGGCAGTTCGCGTCTGCCGGAGTTGCGCGCGGTCAATCGCACAAACTTCTGCGACCTCGCCTGGCGATTGAGTCACGGGGGGCGTCGCGCGGTGATTTTCTCGGCAATCGACAATTTAGGCAAAGGGGCAGCCGGTCAGGCACTGCAGAATTTCAACATTATGCATGGATTCGATGAAGGCACAGGCCTGCGATAAGAGGGCGGTAAATTGCGGATTACGATCAAATTGGGCGGGAGTATTTTGGAGGACGCCGGCATCCGGATGAGCATCCTTGGGCAAATTTCCAGAATCGCGGCGCAAGGGCATGAAATAATTCTGGTGCACGGTGGAGGCAAAAGCCTGAACCGCCGGCTTTCGCAATTGCAGATGACTTCACAATTCATTGACGGGTTGAGAGTGACGGATACCGAAACCCTCGGGGTGGCGGTGATGGTGCTCGCCGGGGAGGTTAACAAGAAGATCGTGGCAGAAATGGACCGGCTGGGAGCGAAAGCCGTCGGCATCTGCGGCGCAGATGCCGCTGCCGTTCGTTGCACGCAGCTCTCCGGTCAGCATGGATATCCGGCAGGAATCGGGTTCGTCGGAAAGCCGATCGAAGTGAATCGGAGCTTTTTCGACCTGCTTTTGACTCAGAAGCTTGTGCCGGTGGTCTCCAGTATCGGCCTGGGTGCGGATTCCCAACTGTACAATGTGAACGCCGACCAGATGGCATCTGCCTGTGCTTCAGGGACGCGCTGCGCGGCGTTGATTTATCTGACTGATGTTCCCGGGGTCAGAGACGAGAACGGCTCGGTGCTGAATGAAATCGGAGAATCCGAAATCATGGGAATGCGCTCCCAGGGCATTCTCTCCGGAGGGATGCTTCCGAAGACGTCCTCCTGTCTGGAAGCCCTGAATGCGGGAGTTGTCTCGGTTTTGATCCTGCCCGGTTCCAGCCCGGACATTTTAATCAGATTTGCAGATGGTATGCTAAAGGAAGGGACGAGAATCCATGGAAAAAACTAACCCTGCTCAACTCAAGCCGGAAGAAATAATGGCCCTTGAAGAAAAATATCTTTTTCCCACCTACAAAAGATCCGAGCTTTTTTGCGATCGTGGATCGGGAGTTTACGTGTACGATCTGTCGGGAAAGAGATATCTCGATTTTCTGGCCGGAATATCGGTTAACTCATTGGGCTACAACCACCCGCGCCTCGTCCGTGTGCTGGTAGAGCAGGGCCAGCGTCTGATTCACAGCTCGAATCTCTTCTACAATCCGTTCCAGGGACTTCTGGCAAAAAGGCTGGCTGAGAGCTCCGGCATGTCCAAAGTGTTTTTTACCAACAGCGGCACCGAAGCGGTTGAGGCGGCCCTTAAAGTCGCGCGCGCTTACGGGCATGCGCAGGGCGGCGAAAAGAAATCCGTGATTTTGACGCTCAAGAACTCCTTTCACGGCAGGACGTTTGGGGCTCTCAGCATCACAACCCAGGAAAAGTATCAGGCTCCTTTTCGCCCGCTCGTTCCCGATGTTGAAATTGTGGAGGATTTCACTGTCTCCGCGCTCGCGCAGGCATTTTCCGATCGCGTCTGTGCGTTCGTCATGGAACCCGTTCAGGGGGAGGGAGGAGTTGTTCCTCTTCCTGCGGAATTTGTGCGCGCAGGACGTGAGCTGTGCGACCGGTACGACGCGCTTCTGGTTGTGGATGAAATCCAGTGCGGCCTGGGTCGTACAGGAAAATTCTACGCCTTTGAACATTTCGGGCTCAAACCCGATGTACTTACCCTGGCCAAATCTCTTGCTGCGGGATACCCGCTGGGAGCCATGCTCGGCAGCGCCCGGGTCGCGGAATGCCTGAAGCCCGGGGATCATGGGACGACCTTTGGGGGTGGTCCGCTGGCGTGCAGACTTGCATTGGAAGTCCTGGACATCATCGAACAGGAAAACCTTATTTCGAGAGTCTCAGAAATGGGCAATTACCTGATCCAGGGACTCAGAAAAATTGCGTCTCGGCACCCAATGGTCGGCGAAATCCGAGGCATGGGACTGATGATCGGGGTCGAAATCGGCAGCGCTGCCAAAGAGGTTGTGAACAGGCTTCTGGCAAAGGGGTTCATTACCAATGCCGCGCATGACACGGTGCTGAGGCTTCTGCCTCCTTTCATCATTTCAAAGAACGACATTGACGAATTTCTGACTGCACTCGACGAGGTTTTGAGCGAGATCGCACGAGAAACAAAATGAATTGCGGATTGCGTGCCGGGAGCGCCGGCGTCTCGCCGGCTCTTTTGCAGCGTTTCGAAACCTATCCGCAATTAGGGGAGGCGCTTCATGCTTGAAAAAGCCAATCTGCATTCGGTGGAACCCTTTCCCGGTCCGCAGCCTCTAATCCGGAAAGCCCGGTTGTCGGATGTGAATGACATGTTTCGCATGATCAATCACTATGCCGAACAACAGCTGATGCTTCGCAAAACGCAGCTGCAGCTTTACGAGAACCTGCGTGATTACAGCATTGCGGTGGAGGCGTCCGCCCCCAATCGGGTGCTCGGGTGCGGCGCTCTTCACATTTACTGGGAGAATCTGGCGGAAATACGGGCTCTCGCGGTTGCGCCCGGAATGGCGAAGCGAGGAGTGGGAACTTATTTGGTCGAGGAGCTCTTAAACGAAGCGCGAGAATTGGAAATCGAGCAGGTTTTTGTGTTCACATATGAGCCGAAGTTTTTCAGCCGCTTTGGGTTCATTCTGGTGGAGCATCGAACCATGCCTCTGAAGGTCTACAACGAGTGTTTTCACTGTCCGAAATTCAACAAATGCGATGAACTCGCCATGGTCCTGCACTTATGAAAACTCGAAAAAAGAGATCAAGGAATCCGGGCAGCGCTGATTGGCGTGTTGTGGAAGGTGGGGTCACTGCGCCGCAGGGCTATCTGGCCTCCGGTGTTTCGGCGGGAATTAAAAAGAAAGGACTGGATCTCGCCGTCGTATTCTCATCCCAACCGGCATCGGCAGCCGGCGTTTTTACCCTGAATCGGGTGCAGGCGGCTCCGGTATTGCTGAGCAAAGAAAACCTCAAGTCATCACGCGGACGCGTCCGCGCCATCCTGATCAACTCCGGATGCGCCAACGCCTGCACGGGTGAACAGGGGATCAAGGATTCCTTGATCAGCACCCGATGCCTGGCATCTCATCTCAAGGTGGGTCCGGCCCAGATATTGGTTGCCAGTACCGGTGTGATCGGCAGCTTTCTACCGGTGCCAAAGGTTCTGAAGGGAATCTCAGCTGCCGTTTCGGCTTTGAACTCCCGCGGAGGAAGCGCCGCAGTGCGCGCGATCATGACCACCGACACGTGTGAAAAAACGATCGCGGTGGAAGGACGCGTTGCGGGAAAAACCGTCCGCATCGGCGGCATGGCCAAAGGAGCCGGCATGATCAACCCCAATATGGCAACCATGCTGGCCTTCGTTACAACCGACGTCCAGGTCCCGCCCAGGGAGCTGGGAAAATTTCTGCGCCGTGTAGCGGACCGAACCTTTAACTGTCTTACGGTCGATGGAGATACCTCGACAAATGACACCGTATTCGCACTTGCCAATGGCGCCTCCAACTTTGCCGTCATCGATGGCCGTTCAAGCTCTTTTTTTGAAAGAGGACTGGAAATGGTTTGCGAGGAATTGGCCAAGAGCATCGCGCGGGACGGCGAAGGAGCCACGAAGTTTGTAGAAATCCTCGTCCAGGGAGCAACCGACTTCGAGGCCGCACGCAAGATAGCGAAGACGATCGCCAATTCTCCGCTTGTTAAGACCGCCCTCTATGGAGAAGAGCTGAATTGGGGACGAATCCTCTGCGCCGTGGGGTACAGCGGCATCCCGTTTGATCCGGAACGGATACTCCTGAATCTGAACGGCATTCCCGTTTTCCGCGCCGGCGCTCCGGTCAATTCAGCCCGCGCACGAGCGGAGAAAGCCATCAAAGGTCACGACCTGTTGATTGAAGTGGACCTTTCAGACGGCCGTTCTTCCGCTCGCGTCTGGACCTGCGACTTGAGCCACAAATACATCGACATCAACGCCAGTTATATCTCGTGAATTACGAATTACGATTGACGAATTACGAATTGAAGTGAGCAACTGGGAATTGTTTCTGTAATTCCCTGTAACCGTTTGGCGTATGTTTCAATTCGTAATTCGTCATTCGTAATCCGTCATTTTGTCTTGACAATCCCCGGTGCCAGTTTAAGATAGCCAATAAAGTCAGAAAGATGCAGCGGGAAACTGTGTATATGAAGATTCATAAACCGATTCGTTGTGACGCGATTTTCTACCTTAGAATCCTCCTCCTTTAAGCGCATAAACGTCCGTCCCCGCCTCTATCCCTGTGAATTCTCAAATCCCGGGCGGAGGCAAAGCATCCAAGCAGACAAGTGAAAGGATCAGGAATGACAGACCGGGTACTGGTTTTTGATACGACGTTAAGAGACGGAGAGCAATCTCCCGGAGCCAGCATGACCATTGAAGAGAAATTGATGCTGGCACAGCAGCTGGAGCGATTGAGGGTAGATGTGATTGAAGCCGGTTTCCCCATTTCCTCGGATGGCGATTTCGAGTCGGTTCGACGCATCGCCGAACAGGTGCGGACAATTACGATCGCCGGATTGGCAAGGGCCAGCAAAGGGGATATCGACCGCTGCTGGGAAGCGGTTCAACATGCTGCAATGCCGAGAATCCATGTGTTTCTCGCTACTTCCGATATCCACTTAAAGTATAAATTGAAGAAATCCAGAGAAGAAATTCTCCGGGAAGCACGAGAGGCCGTCGCCTATGCGAAGTCCCTGTGCCCGGACGTGGAATTTTCGGCCGAGGATGCGACCCGCTCCGATCTTGTATACCTTTGTCAGGTCGTGGAAGCGGTCATTGATGCCGGTGCGAACGTTGTCAATATTCCGGATACCGTCGGCTACACGATTCCCACGGAGTACGCCGAAACAATACGCCACCTGCGCAATCACGTACCGAACATTGGCAAAACCATTCTGTCCGTGCACTGCCACAACGATCTGGGGCTCGCGGTGGCAAACTCGCTGATTGCAATTCAAAACGGGGTGCGTCAGGTGGAATGCACGGTCAACGGAATCGGCGAGCGTGCAGGGAACGCCTCTCTCGAAGAGATCGCGATGACGCTGCGCACGCGCAAGGATCTTTTTGGCATCGAAACCGGGATCAATACCCAGGAAATTTTTCCATCGAGCGCCATGGTCACCAATCTTACCGGTATGATAGTCCAGCCCAACAAGGCAATTGTGGGCAGGAACGCTTTTGCCCATGAAGCCGGCATTCACCAGGATGGTGTGATCAAAGAAAAGCTGACATACGAAATCATGCGCCCGGAGGATGTGGGCATTAAAGAAAGCAAGCTTGTAATGGGCAAGCATTCAGGCCGGCATGCTCTCCGGGAGAAATATCGGGAATTGGGGTTTGAATTGAGCAACGCCGAATTGGAAAAGGCATATATCTTGCTCAAGAAAGTGGCGGACAAGAAGAAGGAGATTTTTGACGAAGACCTGATCGTGACCGTCCGCGACGCGCTGAGGATTTCTCCGCCAGTGTATAAGCTCAAATATATTCAATCCACGGGCGGCAATCAGATCGTTGCCACAGCGACGATTGTGCTCGAAAAGGAAGGAAAAACTCTGCAGGATTCAGCCACGGGTGATGGTCCGGTCGACGCGGCGCTCCACGCCATCGCCAGAATCACGGGCCTGGAGGGGAAACTGGTCGAGTATACGGTCCGGAGTGTCACGCGCGGAGCCGACGCCGTGGGGGAAGTCTTCATGAAGGTGGATTTTTCCAAGGCTTCCTTCATAGGCAAGGCAGCCAGCCTGGATATCGTGGACGCCAGCGCGCGGGCCTATCTCGATGCGATGAATAAAATGATTCACTATCAAACCGCGCTGGCAGAACATAAAGAAAAGACACAAACAGCCCAGTAGGGTTGTTTCCCAAAATTGGTTCTGGCCGGGAGCGCTGGCGCTCCCGGCAACACATCACGTTTGAACATGAAACAAGATAAAACCCTGCCGGTCCCCGCCGGCTCCAGAATCGCCTTCCAAGGTGCGCTTGGTGCCTTCAGTCAGCATGCCGGAGCCAAAATTTTCGGAATGCGCATCGAGCCATTCCCCTGCCCCTCCTTCGAAGAGGTCTTCCGTTCGATCGCTCTCAGGAAAGCCGATTGCGCGGTGATTCCGATTGAAAACACTCTTGCCGGCAGCATTCATCAGAATTTTGATTTGCTCGCCCGCCATTCGCTCGAAGTGGTGGCTGAGACGTCTCTGCGCATTGAGCACAATCTGATCGTTCATCCTGGTGTCCGTCTGCGGCAAATCAGACAGATTTATTCACACCCGGCGGCTCTGGAGCAATGCAAGCGGCTTCTGAGCCGGCTGAGGAAGATCGAAAAAGTTTCTTTCTCCGACACCGCCGGGAGTGTGAAGTTCATCCGGGACAAGGGATTGCGGGACGCTGCCGCCATTGCTTCTGAGGATGCCGCGCGTATTTATGGAATGAAAATTCTGCGGCGCAGTATCGAAGACGAGCCGGAGAACTACACGCGTTTCCTGGCTCTGGCGCGGCGAAAAAGATTTCCGGCCGGAGGACATAAGACCAGCATTGTCTTTGGTCTTAAGAATGAGCCTGGGGTGCTCTTCAAAGCTCTATCGGTGTTTGCACTGAGGAACATCGATCTGAGCAAAATCGAATCGCGTCCGATTCGAAGGAAGCCCTGGGAGTACCTGTTCTACCTCGATCTCCAGAGCGATATCCGGAGTCGCGATTGTCTCAATGCCCTCCGCCATCTCCGCGAACTCGCGTTATACCTCAAGGTGCTCGGTTCTTATCCCAGCTTTTAAAAACAACAACGCCAAGGATTTCACGGATTATCACTGATTTGTATCTTGGTCAATCTGTGAAATCCGTGGCGTTTTATTGCCTTTTGAATTCGGCGCCCGGCTTCCATCGCGGATAGTGGTCCGCATTTGCCACATCCCATCCGGTCATCCAGAGTAATTGAAGATCTTCAACCATGCCGCTCAAATCCCAGTCAGGTTTAATGACATCCGACGGCTTATGATAGTCGTTGGCGGTGTACTCATCCCGGATCTTCTGTCCGAAACCGGCCGGCTTGCCGATATAGTCGATCCCCTCGTCCGCGTTCAGGGAGGGCACTCCTTTTTGTGCAAACGAGAAGTGATCGGACCGGAAATAGGATCCCTTTTCCGGCTCGGGGTCCGGTGCGAGAACGCGCCCCTGTTTGGCTGCGGCCTTCTGAGCATAGTCATCCAGCTCGGAGTATCCGAGGCCGATAACTGTGAGGTCCTTTGTACGGCCGTTAACATTCAGTCCATCCATATTAATGACGGCAAGGGTCTTTGCCAGCGGGTAAATGGGATGACTCGCGTAATATGCCGAGCCAAGCAATCCCTGTTCTTCTCCCGTTAGCGAAATAAAAACAACTGAACGCTCCGGCGGCGCTGGTTGCTTTTTGAATGACCTGGCGATTTCGATCAGCCCTGCGACTCCGGATGCGTTGTCTTTGGCTCCGTGGTAAATCCGATCACCGTGGACAGGCTGCGCGATCCCGAGATGATCCCAATGCGCGGTGTAAATGACATATTCATTCTTCAAGCGGGGGTTCTTCCCCTCAATTCTAGCCAGAACGTTCCGGGATTGGATTGTGCGGATCGCGTTATGAAATTGGACTGACGCGGTGGCTTCGAGTGGGACCGGCCTAAAAGCGCGAGTGGCCGCTTGTTTCTTCAGCGCATCGAAATCCTTTCCCGCCAGGGCAAAAATTTCTTTGGCTTTTTCCAGGCTGATCCAGGCCTCGACTTTTGCTTTTCCCATGTTTTTGTCCGCAGCCGGAAGGTTGAAACGCTCACCTCCAAAGCCCTTGACGACGGCCCACGGATATGCGGCGGCAGCGGTTTCGTGAATCAAAAGGACTCCGGCCGCCCCTTTTTCCGCCGCGATGTCGTATTTATAAGTCCAGCGCCCATAATAGGTCATTGCTTTTCCGCCAAAAACTTTCGGATCGAGTTTCGTTGGATCGGTAGGATCCGGGACCGGCGGATCGTTGACGAGCATTACCAGCGTCTTGCCGTGAACGTCGACTCCTTTGTAGTCATCCCAGTCGAATTCAGGCGCCTGAACGCCGTAGCCGACAAACAACAGCGGAGAATCCTTAAGAACCGAATCGGGAACCATTTGGCGGGTCCAGGCCACAAAATCTTCCAGATATTGCAGGCGAAGGGTTTTCTCTTCCCTGCGCAGTGTCATAACCATCGAAGAGTTCGGAGTGGCGCCGACCATGGGCACTCTTTGGAAGTAAGTGCCGTCTGTGTCTCCGGGTTCCAGGCCGATACTTTTGAACTGACTTTCGATGTACTCAACGGAGCGAGTTTCTCCCTGGGTTCCCGGGGCTCGCCCTTCAAATCTGTCTGAAGACAATGTCTTGATGTGCTGGATTAACGCGCTCTCTTCAATTTTTGGAAAATCAGCGGCCATACAGATCATGCCCAAAAGGAAAAAGAAGGTTACCGATCTCTTCATGACGATAGCTCCGGTGTAAAACCCAATTATGCGTCAGAAGTGCGAGTCCTCAAAATGCATTCTGTTCGTTCCCTGTTCCCCGTTGGAACCCCTGCGCTGAACCGGAAACCGGGAATGGAATTCGGCTTTTGGGAGTCATTTGGGACCTGTTTTTTTGAGGGCAGGGGTTCCCCGGCGGCCATGGGCGCCCAGGGTGCATGATCCTTTTATACAGTGACTTATCGGAAGACTCGGCAGAGTTCCGGCGCGAGCGAGCGGCCGGACTTAAGACATTGAATCAATAAACAATCTGGTCTCCGGCTTCTCACATGTTACAATCACCGTTCTGTTTTTTGGAAAGGGATGTTTTATGGTTCGCGCGGTCATCGTTGGAAGTGGAGCTTGTGTGCCACCCAACCGTGTTACTAATGACATGCTGTCCAGGATTATGGATGCCAGCGACGCATGGATTAGAGAACGGAGCGGCGTGGAAACCCGATATTATGTCGACGAAGGGGTTTCTACATCAGATCTCGGCCACTCGGCGGCTGTTGAAGCTCTCAAAGCCTCCGGCGTCGACAAGAATGATCTGGACCTCATTGTGTTTGCCACGATGACCCCCGATCATTATTTCCCGGGCAGCGGCGGGCTCCTTCAGCACAAGCTGGGCATCAAAGACACCCCATGCTTTGACATACGGCAGCAGTGCGCGGGTTTCATTTACGGCATGCAACTGGCAGACGCCCAGATACGCTCGGGAATGGCAAAGACGGTCCTGCTCGTGGGCGCGGAGACGCACACGGGATTTATGCCCTGGACTCAGGAAAACTACAGCTATCTATACGGAAAAACTAAAACGCCGCCCACCTCCGAGGAATATGCCTGGAACACCCGTTTTCGCAACTTGACGGTCTTGTTTGGGGATGCCGGGGCTGCCGTAGTGCTCAAGGCTCAAGAGAATGGTGATCGGGGGATCATTGATTGCATATTGCGGACCAACGGAAGCGATTACGATCGGATCTACGTGCCGGGCGCCGGATCCAAGCACCGGCCCTATGTCGATTCGGAACAGATCAAAAGAGGTGACCATATTCCGGTAATGAATGGAATGTACGTCTATAGAAACGCCACAAACTGCATGGCAAATGTGGCCCGGGAGATCCTCGAACGCAATCATCTGAAATTAGATGATATCTCCATGGTTTTAATGCACCAGGCAAACAAACGCATCAACGAACGCGTGCAGAAGATGCTGGGCATTCCGGACAACAAAGTGATCTACAACATACAAAAGTACGGCAACACGACTGCAGCAACCATTCCGTTACTCTGGGATGAATCCGTTCGGTCCGAACGGATTCGCGCCGGCGATCTGGTTTTGATGGTTGCTTTTGGCGCGGGGATGAACTGGGGAGCGCTGCTTCTCAAAGCTTAAACGAATAGTCGTCCGTCGTTAGTGAAAGCTCTTGCTAACGACTAACGACCGACGACTAAAAACGAATCATTAAACGTGACATCGATATGAATAATAAAGGATTTGACAAGGAAACGCTCGATCTAACGTTAGAATCTCTAAAGGACTTTGCGGCTTCTCGGCTGCCCGAAAAGAAGATCCTGGAACTTGACGCTCAAGAAGAATTTCCGGTTGAGATTGTACGGGAAATGTGCGGTCCCGGACTGGGTATTCAGCTCCTCTTCATTCCGGAGGAGTTTGAGGGCATGGGTGGGGGCGCCTTTGACATTTACAGGGTGTGTGAGGAACTGGCCCGTGTCGATCTTGGAGTCGCGACCGGAGTTTTGGCCACCTTTCTTGGAAGCGACCCGATTGTCTTCGGCGGCACCTATGAACAAAAGAAGCTCTGGTTGACGCGCATCGGCCAGGAGGGGCTGCTCATGGCCTATGGAGCCACAGAACCGGAGGCTGGAAGTGATTTGGCTGCACTTCGGACTGTGGCAGATCCCGTCATGCAGGATGGAAAGGTTACCGGGTACAAAATTACCGGAAACAAGCAGTGGATCAGCAATGGAGGCTATGCCGACCTGTATTCCATTCTGGCTCGAGCGCCCGGGGGGCCAACCTGGTTTGTAGTCGAAAAGGATACTCCCGGCCTGAGTCACGGGAAACCGGAGGACAAGCACGGCATTCGCGGCAGCAACACGGCTACGGTGTCGCTCGAAGGCGTTTATGTGGATGCCGAACGTCTTGTGGGTGAGAAGGAAGGGTTGGGCCTGATCCAGGCACAATTGGTATTCGGGTATACCCGGTTGATGGTCGCCGCCTTCGGGCTCGGGGCCGGCTGGGCGGCGCTCGATCGCGCTATCCCGTACTCGATGGGTCGCATTCAAGGAGGAGCGCCGCTCTCCGAAAAGCAGGGATATACCCACAAGCTGATTGTTCCCAATGCTGTGCTATTGGAAACGGGGCGCGCCTATATCGAAGAGACAGCCGAACGCATCGATAGCGAGGAAGGGAACCTGAATACCGAAGGAGCTATTGCGAAGTATCTGGCCACCGAGGCGGGAAATTTCGCCGCCGACGCTTCCATTCAGGCTTTGGGAGGCTACGGCTATACCCACGAATACGTGGTGGAAAAAATCAAGCGCGACGTGCGGATCACGAGAATTTATGAAGGAACTTCGGAAATCATGGAGATGACGATCTGTCGCGACCGGTGGCAGATTCATCTCAAAACCCACGGCGGGTTTTACCACGATCAAGCTCGCCAAATGGAGGACCTTCATAAAAAGAACAATCAAGTGGGCGCCAATGTCGTGGGTTATTGCATGCATGGCTTGGCCGAGCTGCTCGAACTGGCCAGGCTGCAGCGTCTGACCCGGTACCAGCACATCCTTTTCCGGCTGGGCGAATTGATTGCCCACGCCGAGGGAGCTGCCAGCCTGGCTCGGCGGGCAGCACGAGCGGCCGACGGAGGTTTAAATCCGAAAGCCCACGCGCGTTTCAACCCGGAAACGCTGGCCGCTTTGAGCCGAATCGCCGCTCGGAATACAGCCATGAGAATCGTGTGCGAAGGAGCCCGCTGGATTGGAGGATTGGTTTCCGAGTCCGAAGCGGTGAATCTTGAAAAAAAGTCATTCATTCCGCAAATCTATCGTGCGCAGTCCGGGTTGATTCAGGATATGGACTACGTCGCGGATGTCTTATACGGAAGAAAATAAAGCCGTTCCCCGTTCCCCGTTTCCGGTTCCCCGTTTTGGAACGGGAAATGGGGAATCTGACATGAAGTGTTCTCTATGTTAGTTTCTGCTTTTCTATTTTCTGTTAAGCGCTCGGCTTTAACGGGGAACGGGGGACGGAAAACGGGGAACCTGCTGTAAGTTCGGAGGCCTTGCAAGAATGAGAGTATCTGCTGCAGAAAGAGCAGTCGCGATTGTTGGAGTTGGAGCCCTGATGCCGGACGCGCCGAATGCGCCCAAGTTCTGGCAGAACGTCAGGGAAGGTCGTTATAGCATCAAAGAGGTCATCCGCGAGCGGTGGGACCCTAATCTGTACTACGATCCGGATCCCAAAGCTCCGGACAAAACCTACTCCAAAATCGGAGGTTGGGTTCGCGACTGGGAATGGGATCCGCTGAAATGGAAGTTGCCAATCCCCCCGCGCGTCAGCGTGGCCATGGACCTTACCCAAAAATGGGCGGTCGTAACGGCTCGAGAAGCTTTAAGCGATTACGGGTATCCGGGGCGTGCGTTAAATCCGGAACGGACAGCTGTGATTTTGGGGAACGCGATGGCTGGTGATACGCATCTTTATTCCGCCGCGCGAATCCTGTTTCCTGAGTATGCGGAAGAGCTCGAAAAATCCCCCAGTTACTCTTCCTTGCCGCTGCCGGTACGGCAGGCGATCATGGAACAGCTTCATGAAGGGGTGCGGCGGAGAACCCCTCCGATTACCGAAGATACGATGCCCGGGGAACTTGCCAACATCGTGGCCGGACGCATCGCCGCACTTTACGATTTGAAAGGCCCGAACTTTGTCGCCGATGCGGCGTGCGCTTCCGCCATGGCTGCAATGAGCGCCGCCATCGAAGGACTGAACGCTCACGATTATGATGCGGTTCTGACCGGTGGAATCGACACCAACATGAGTCCCTCCACGTTTGTGAAGTTCTGCAAAATCGGGGCCCTCTCGGCCACCGGTTCGAGGCCATATGCCGAGGGCGCGGACGGATTCGTCATGGGCGAAGGCGCCGTCACCTTTTTATTGAAACGTCTGGCGGATGCCGAACGGGATGGGGACAGGATCTACGCGGTCATTCGTGGATTCGGAGGATCAAGCGACGGCAAGGGGAAAGGTATTACTGCGCCCAATCCCATGGGACAGAAGATCTGCATCCGGCGTGCGTGGCAGAAAGCAGGAGTTGCACCATCTCCCGGAGATATGATCGAAGGACACGGTACGTCAACGCCGGTCGGAGATGTCGCGGAATTTGAAAGCCTGACCGAAGTATTCAAAGATCTCGGGCTCCCCCCGGGCTCCATCGCACTTGGTTCCGTGAAGTCCAACATCGGGCATCTCAAAGGCGCCGCCGGCGCTGCAGGGATCCTGAAGGCAATGTTTGCTTTGAAGGAAAAGGAGATTCCGCCCAGTCTTAATTTCAACCGGCCCAACCACGATATCGATTTTACGGGTTCGCCTTTTTATGTGAACACGGAGCTGAAGCCGTGGGAGGTACCCCAGAGCGGCGTGCGCCGCGCAGCGGTCAGCGCTTTCGGTTTCGGCGGTACGAACTTTCATTTCGTACTGGAAGAATATATTCCCGGCAGAATAGCCGGCGAAACCAAGATCAGCGTTTCGGTTCCGGAACAGGGATGGAGTCCCAGCCCCGCCGTAGAACTCAAAGCGCCTCTGCGCGGCGCCTTGGTTATGGGTGCGAAGTCGGAATCCGAGCTCCTGACTCGCTTGCAGGAGGCGCACAAGGAGGCGTTGGCCGGAAAAGCGCCCGCTCCTGTGCCTCCTTCTGAATCGGATCTGCGCGCGGAATTTCGACTGGCCATCGATTATGGGGACGCCGCAGAATTGGCCGACAAAACTACAAAGGCCATCAAGGCGTTCGAGGAGAATCAGGCGGGGAGATGGAAGGCACTGCGTGCCAAAGGAATTTTCCTGGGCAAGGGACCTGCGCCCAAAGTGGCGTTCCTGTTTACAGGCCAGGGCTCTCAGTATGTCAATATGCTCCAACACCTCCGGCAAACCGAGCCGATCGTCGCTGCAGTGTGTGACGAAGCCGATCGCGTAATGGCGCCACTGCTCGGCAAAACTCTAAGCAGCTGCATCTACCTGGATGAGTCGGATGAAGCGGCGCTGGCGGCTGCCGAAGACGGGCTGAAGCAGACGGCGATTACCCAGCCGGCAGTCCTCGCAACCGAAACTGCGCTCGCACGTCTCCTGGGAGCCTACGGCATCGCGCCGGACATGGTCATGGGCCACAGTCTTGGCGAATACGGGGCGCTGGTTGCTGCCGGCGCCATTTCATTCGAAGATGCGTTGAAAGCCGTAAGCGCTCGCGGCAACGAAATGACCCGGTGCGCCCTCGACGACAACGGAATGATGGCTGCTGTTCAGGGACCGATCGATAAGATCCAGGAAATCCTGAACACGGTCGACGAATATGTTGTCATTGCCAACATCAACAGCACAAAGGAATCGGTCATCGGCGGCACTTCCCCGGGGGTTGAAAAAGCCATCTCGGCGCTGCGCGACGCAGGCTACACGGCGCGCCCGCTGCCGGTCAGTCACGCCTTCCATACGAGAATAGTTGCTCCTGCCGGAGAATCTCTTGCCAAGATCCTGGCGACAATGAATCTTCATCCTCCGGTCATCCCGATCATTACCAACGTGATCGGTGAGTTTTATCCCATGGGTCCGGGAGTGGTTCCCGAAATGATCAGTCTTCTGGGGAGGCAAGTCTCTTCTCCGGTCCAGTTTATCAAAGGGCTCAACACGCTCTATGCAGCCGGAGCACGCCTATTCGTTGATGTCGGTCCCAAGCGGATTTTATACGGATTTGTGGATGACGTACTGGGCGGACGCGAAGGCGTGGTGCCGCTGTTTGCCAATCATCCGCGAATCGGCGAAGCCGCGTCGGTGAACCTTGCGCTTTGCGGACTCTATGCGGCTGGGCTAGGTGTAGGCAGGTCGAGGAAAGAAGCCCTGCCGGCGCCTGCCATTGAAGCGTGCGTGCCTCGGCGCCATCGATGCCGGAATACAAAAGGGAAAAAGGGGACGAGCCGAGGAGAGCCCTCGCTCCGGAAACCGAGCGGTACACGGAATTGGGAAAACTCTTTGCAGAATTCCTTGATAAGGGATTCCAGATTTACTCCGGAGGGAAACGGTCGCAGGCTCCGGTGGACATCTGCATCACCGGCGCTGCCCTGGGCCTTCCGGGCGTGGACGGCG
>JBEKKY010000068.1:0-12830 GCA_050010475.1 Acidobacteriota bacterium
TATTGGGAACAGAGGGGCTGCCGGGGTGGATCTCCTGAAGAGGACTGGTATCGGGCTGAACGCGACGTAGATCTTGTTTCCTCGACTTAGCTGACTTCATTGGGTAGCAATGGAACCGGAAGCCGCTGCCTTAGCCGAAGTCAGCATCCGGAAGACCGATAATGCCAAGGCATCAAGACTCCGCCGGCATATCTCTATCCTAGTCCAGACACATTGGCTTCATGGAATCGATGCAATGTCCACTTAAACGTGTGATGATTCCTGTGGCATTTTGCAGCCTGTACAGATAATCAGAGCTATACCATGAGTAGCGGGAGGGAAACTGACCGATCGAGCACAGCAGATCCGATCGAGATAAATACTCTCAGTGAGCTGCAATATAGGTATTTGAGATGCAGTCAAACGCGGCCTTGGCAGCTCTCTTACGACTTGTTATTTCAGCCGGGACACTATCAAAAAAAGTAAGTTTCAGATCGATCTTGCGCAGTCGCAATAATCCAAGGAAATGCTGCATAAATTGCATTTCACCATAATAAAAAACCTTGTCCCGAACAAACGACAATCAAGCATAGAATTCATGTCGATGACCGATCTCGTCAAGGCGGACAAGCTTCCTGCAAGGATCGAGCGCCAGGACTCTGCGGGGAATATTACGATAACTCCGTTTTCAGTTACTCGCATCGCCCGCTCATCGGCATAATTGGCTTTCTTTGGCAGGCCCGCCAGTATTCAGCGGACAGGGAGTACAATCTGGCAAAGCAAGGATGAAGAGAAACCATGGGAGGATCCTTGACATGATTATTGAATTAGATAGAAGAGCGTTCATGAAGGGATTGAGCGTGAGCGCGGCGGCGATGGCAATCAGGGGGCTGCCTCGCGCACATGCCCAAGTGCCCACCAGCCACCGTCCCTCCACGATAAAGGCACTTGTCTTCGATGTATTCGGGACAGTAGTGGACTGGCGGGGATCCATCATCGAGGAAGGAACCGCCTGGGGAAAAGCCAAGCAACTTCAGATCGATTGGGCAAGGTTTGCCGAGCGCTGGCGCGCAGGATACGTTCCCGCAATGAATCGGGTACGGACGGGCGAGCTTCCGTGGACCAAGCTTGACGACTTGCACCGAATGATCCTAGAGCAGCTGCTCAAGGAATTTCGGATCGAGGGTTTGACGGAGGAGGGAAAAGATTATTGGAATCGGGTCTGGCATCGACTTAAGCCGTGGCCCGATTCTGTTGCAGGCCTCACCCGACTGAGAAAGAACTATATCATCGCACCTCTTTCCAACGGCAACATTGCTCTGATGACGGACATGGCCAAACGGTCCGGGTTGCCTTGGGACGCTATCTTGGGGGCAGAGTTGGTCCGGCATTACAAACCCGATCGCGAAGTCTACCTCTCGGTTCCTGGTTTTCTGGGCGTAAAGCCGGAGGAAATCATGATGGTGGCAGCCCACTCCGCAGATCTAAAGGCCGCCGCAGATTGCGGCCTGCACACTGGATACATTTACAGGCCCAACGAGCTCGGCACTGGGGGTAAAACAGAAAAGATTAACCCCGGCGAATTCGACATCGTCTCCATCGACATGAACGATCTAGCGAAGCAGATGGGGGCTTGAAATCTGCTCGTCCTATGGGTACGTGTGGCATGGAACGTATTATGACGACCCACAACCAAAGAGGGTAGCTGCACCGACAAGGGAATCGGGGAAGCGCACACGTGGCTCAAGATTTATGATCGGAAATTCGCCGCTCATGATTTTATTAAAGTCTCTCATCTTCCTGATCATTGCTCCTGGTCTGGTAGCAGTGTACATTCCTCTCGTTTTTTTGCGGACCGGCCCGCAAATAAAAACGGCTGGAAGGAAACACACCGTATGACTCCTGTGCGCAGCAATCCCACTGAACCGGTTTTTTTAGATATTGCGTTTGAGAACGTGAACCGATGCGGGTCTGAACGAAGCATAGATGTCCATTCCTTCCGCAAGGCCCAGTTTTGCGAACGCATCCCTTGTCACAAGCGATATTAGTGGAAACCCGCAATCCAGGTTCAGTTTAAGGAAGGGGCCCATCGAATAGACATGCGTAATCCGTCCGGCAAAGACGTTCCTGTCTTCGCCACTGACATTCCGCGTGTCAACGGAAATGTTTTCGGGTCGAATGCAACAATTTACCTCTTCTTCGGGTTTGCCTTGACCGAGGGCACAAACTTGTTTCCCGTAAATGGAAATCACCAAGGAGCCGTTGGAAGACTCCAGAACTTTCCCGTTCAGGACAGCCTCCATGCCGACAAGCTTGGCAACGAACACATCTACGGGATTATCCATCACCGCCGAAGGGCTTCCGGTTTGAATGATGCTCCCGCCGTTCATGACGACAATCCGGCCAGACAGTTTCATGGCTTCGAACTCAACATGGGTCACCATCAGTGTGGTCGTTCCGGTTTCCTGCAGCACTCGAGCAAGGTCATGGATTAAGGCATGCCTCGTAGGCGGATCGAGAGCGGAAAACGGCTCATCAAGGAAGAGGATCTCTGGTTCGATAACCAATGCCCGTGCAAGACTCGTGCGCTGGGATTCTCCACCCGAGAGCTTTCGTGCAGAGCGCTTTGCGAGATGTTCGATGCCGAACATTTTAAGGTATTTCGGCACGCGCTCCTTCAGTTCATTCTTGGAAAGACCTCTAATTCTCAGTCCCGCTGCGACGTTATTGTAAACCGTCGTATCGAACAGCAGCGGGTCTTGAAAAACCATCGAGATCTTTCTGCGAAACCGAAAGACCGCGTCACGCGAATCCAGAAGCTCTCCCCGGTAAGAGATCCCGCCTGAAAAAGGTCTCAGGAGACATGCCAACGTCAAAAGCAGCGTCGTCTTCCCGCTGCCATTTGGACCCACGACGGTGACAACCTCCTTATCGTTCAACCTAAAAGATGGAACTTGGAGCACAGGAGTACCTCCAAGTTCCACTTTGAGGTTTTCGGCCGTAAGAACGGCTTCCGAAACGTTCACCTTGGCCTCTCCCGCTGTTGCAATAATGTGAAGAGGTAGTTGACCACAAACACGAGCAGCAGAAGGATTATTGAAAGGGCGAACGCCATATCAAAATTACCCCTTCCCGTCTCCATCACGGTCGCGGTTGTAAGGACCCGCGAATATCCCTTTATATTTCCGCCGACCATAATTGAAGCGCCAATTTCGGAGATGACCCCGCCAAAGCCAGCCATTACCGCCGCCATAAATGGGACCCGCGCCTCACGGCTCAGAAGCCAGACCATCTGCCAGCGCGTTGCGCCGAGAGCAAGAATCTGCAGCCGCAACATCGGGGGCAGGCTTTGCAGCGCAGCCACCGACAATCCCATTACGATGGGTGTTGCTATGACCACCTGGGCGATAATCATCGCGCTGGGCGAATAGAGGAGATTTAGAAATCCGAAAGGACCATTGCGCCAAAGAAAAACCGTGACGAACAGACCGACAACTACAGGCGGCAACCCCATGCCCGTGTTTATAACAGCAATCAGGAGTTTCTTGCCGGGGAATGTGGATAGCGCAATGATCATCCCCAAAGACACGCCAATAACAATACTGATCAGTGTCGCAGTGCCCGAAACCTTCAGCGAGAGCCAAGTGATTTCAAGCACCTCCCGGTCCAGTGAGATAATCAGATGAAAAGCTTTCAGGAGCCCTTCGAGAATCAGATCCACTTAAAACATCTCCATGTCTTTCCTGCCGGCATCCGGAGAGAAAAGCGCCGAACCGAATTTATCGATGCCAAAAGTTTTTATAATGTCCTGGCCTTTTTGGGAAACCACGAAATCCGCAAATGCTTTTCCCCCTGCAGCGTTCACTTTCGGCCACTTTGCGGGATTGACTTCCATGACATGATATACATTTAGCAGTGAGGAATCGCCTTCGACCAAAATATCGAGACCCAGGATCTTCTTTAACGATAGATACGTTCCCCTGTCGGTGATGGTATAGCCCTTCTTCTCAGCGCTGACGTTTAAAGTTTGTCCCATACCGAGGCCGGTCTGCCGATACCACTTCTGTCCCTCTACGTTCACTTCAGCAGTCTTCCAAAGCCTAGTCTCCAGAACATGGGTTCCTGAGTTATCCCCACGCGAGAAGAACAGTGCGCCGGCATCAGCAATCTTTTTGAGGGCTTCCTTTGCTGCTTTGACTCCCTTGATGCGGGCGGGATCATTCGCGGGGCCGACAATCACAAAGTCATTGTGCATCACCAGTCTGCGGTTGATGGCAAATCCTTGCTCCACCAGCTTCTTTTCCGCATCTGGAGAGTGCGCCAGTAACACGTCGGCTTCACCTTTCTCTCCCATTTTCAACGCCTGTCCGGAACCAACAGAGATCGTTTTTACAACATATCCCGAGTCTTTTTCAAAAGCGGGGATCAGGACATCAAGTAATCCCGAATCCTGAGTGCTGGTAGTGGTCGCCAGGATAATGCTCTTATTCTCCTGGGCCCGAATTGCTTGCGAAGAAAAGGACAGCGCCAGTGCAATCAATAAAGCGGCAGTCATTAAAGGCAATTTCTTTGACAGCATACTCAAACCTTCACATAAAGGCCTTTGGGATCACTCAACATTCAAGAACAAATAGCAAAGCCGCCGCTGAGCTGTGATTGGAAAATGTCGTCAATAAACTCAACCCTTCCTTTAACAACACTCGGATTTTTTCCCTTTATAGAGAACGCCAAATAGTTACCAATTCAAACCAATTGTCAACCATAATAATCGAATATGCTTTAAGTTCTAAGACTGTACGCCCGGAAAAGCAAATCCATCCTATTTTGGGTACCGGCGGGAGGATAATGCGTTAGAATTAAAGCATCGTACCGAAACGCCGGAAGCGCTTGATCCCCTTGAAAGTTGAAGACCGGCCCTTGCCCGGCTGTACTAACAAGAAGGCACTCCGGCCTCGCAAAAGCCCGGGAGGCGGCTATGAGCGATAACATCGAAATCAGAAAAGGCTGGTGCGGTCCCTGTCACGTCCGATGCGGCATGCTGGTGCAATTTGAAAACGGGCGCGCGGTTCGAGTCCAGGGAGACCCGGAGAATCCTCTGAATCGCGGCGCGCTGTGCCAGAGAGGCCAGCTTATCCTGGAACACCTGTACAATCCCGCCCGTTTGAATTTTCCGCTGAAGAGGGCCGGCCGGAGGGGGGAAGGGAAATGGCAGCAGCTTACATGGGCCCAGGCGATGGATGAGATCGCAGAAAAATTGGGAAAGCTGCGCGACACCTATGGCGCCGAGACTCTTGTGTTTTCGCGCGGGACCCACCGGACATACGGCTGGGCAATGAAGCGGTTCCTGAACCTCTTCGGCAGTCCGAATATGACCGGTCCCAATACCATCTGCATGTGTCCCTCCCACGCGGTGGAATGGAGCACGTACGGTTCCTTTGCCAGGCAGGATGTCGCCAACGCTCGCTGCATCGTGGTTTGGGGTTTCCAGCCGTCCCAGTCCTACATAATACCGGACTGGCGCGAGTTGCTTGCAGCCAAATCAAGGAGCGCCAGAATCATCGTAGTCGATCCAAGGCGCACCAAGGAAGCGGAAATGGCGGACCTCTGGTTGCAGATAAGACCGGGCACCGACGTGGCGCTGATGCTGGGCTGGCTCAAGATCATCATCGAAGAAGATTTGTATGACAGGGAATTTGTCGAAAAGTGGACGGTCGGATTTGAGCAATTGCGAAAACACCTGGACCGGTACTCCATCCGGGAACTGTCGCGCCTGTGCTGGATACCTGAAGACAAGTTCTACGCCGCCGCCAGAATGTACGCTGGAAACAAATCTGCGGCGATCACCTGGGGACTGGGCATCGACCTGCAGGGAATCAATGCCATGCAGGCCGTACGCGCCCGATGCATCCTGCGAGCGATCACCGGCAATCTTGATGTCGCCGGCGGGGAGATCCTCGGGGCTTTCGGAGCGGACCCCAAAATGGTTTCCAACCTGGAGATGGAACTGAACGACGCCATCTCTCCCGAACAGAAAAGGAAACAGCTGGGCGCCGGCGAATATGGGCTCTTCGGCTTTCCGGGATGGGACATGATCCGGAAAGCCTCCGACAAGCCGGGCGCCTGGTTCAGGCCGCCGCAAGCGGACATGACCTGCTGCGCTCATCCGCGGCACGTCTGGCAGGCCATCACCGCCGGGCAGCCATATCCGGTCAAGGCGTTCATCAGCCAGTCCAATAACACACTGGTTCAGGCGGCGGACACCAGAACCGTGTACCGGGCGCTAAGCAGCGAGAACCTGGAACTCTCGGTTGCAATGGACTACTACCAGACCCCGACCGGGGCCCTCGCCGATTATCTGTTGCCGGCCGCTGGCACGCTTGAACGAAGCGATTTTCCATCCTATCCCAAGGCCATGGAGCCGCTCTACCAGCGGCGGGATGACTACCAGTTCTGGCGGGAGCTCGGCATCCGGTTGGGCCAGGCGGAATGCTGGCCGTGGAAAACCATGGAGGAAGTCTGCGATTACCGGCTCGCGCCGGTGGGCCTTACCTTCTCTCAAATACTCAGCCGGGGAGGCCCCCCACCGCCAAGAAGGTTTAGGAAATTTGAAAGCCAGGGATTCGGCACTCCTTCAGGCAAGGTGGAGATATATTCGAGCATCTTCGCCAGCTTTGGCCTGGAACCTCTTCCCGTATACCGGGAGCCGGTAGAAAGCCCCGAGGGGAGTCCGGAACTTGCAAGAGACTATCCACTCATCCTGATAGCGACGGGAAAATTCATGCCCTTTTATCATTCGGAAATGCGTCAGATCCGATCCGCAATTCAGGCGCAGCCCGATCCGATCGCCGATATACATCCAAAAACGGCCGGGGAACTGAACATCTCCGACAATGATTGGGTGTGGATTGAAACACCGCGCGGGAGGATAAAGCAGAGGGCACATCTGACGGATGCAGTCCATCCTGCGATGATGAGGGCGCAACACGGATGGTGGCTTCCCGGCGAACCTGCAGCGGAGCCATCCCTGTACGGAATCTGGGAATCCAATTCAAACGTGCTTTGCCCCGTCGGCGCCGAATACTGTAATCCGGAGGTTGGCGGCTGGCCGCACACGGCGCTTCTGTGCAGGGTATACAAAGCCGGCTGACATTTGGCTTGGGTCGGCAAAATTCGAGCCCATCCGTGAAAATGTGACAGCGCAGGTCTCACGGCATAACAATTCCACCGTAGAATTTTTCGCCTAAAACAAGAACCGCACTGGAGGCCGGTTATGAAGCATGTAGGAATGGATGTGCATAGCAGAACAACAGAAGTGTGCTTTTCAATCGGGCGGTTGGTCCTGTACTTACTTGCAGGCGCTCGTCTCGGCCTCCATTGATCCTAATTCCGATGCAAGACCGCCGCCTGGGCCAAACCGGCCGCCGCGCAGGGACCGGACGAACGTGCTCGTCCCGTCGAGCGGCAGCGTCGCGACATTGGCGCAGAATGAATCCCAGCTCCCGCTGCGCATCAGATACATTTCCACATTCGACAGATAAAAAGCGGAGACCGTCGCTCCTTTTTCCTTCAGGTAGCCCCCCACGGACCGAATCGCTTTCGGCCCGGCGAAATCGCCGACGACCGGCACGATCAGATTGTTGGTCTCAAGCTTTTTCAGGAACGCGAAGCTCCCTTCCTCCGCCAGGTAGCCGCGCGCGCGGCCGTCAGCATCTGTGGCTGTCATCAGATCGGCATAGGATATCTGAGGAAATGGGGGGCCATAACCGCCGCCAAAGCCTCCGCCAAAACCGCCGCGCCCCGTTGATGAGTATTGAATCTCGGGTCCAAAGGTTGCAAAAGCCTGGTACACGTATTCGATCCCGTCCAGATCCTCTTTGGAAAGCGTGAACCCATGCTTTGTGGCGAGATGGTTCTGAATCGCTTTCAGGGTTTTGGCGTAGAGCGCGTCGCTTTTGGGCAGGTGAGCATACGCCGCGAAAATATCCTGCACGGTCGACTGGGCGTTCAACGCTTCAGGACGCTCCCTCGCAAACAGGCGCGACACAAACTCTGCCCGTTCTGCAGATAATTCGAACAAGGCTTTGTAGAGCAATTGAAGATCCAGATTGCCCCGCCGGATATCGACGATAAACGCCAGCGCCGGCTTGAGGGCCGCGATGTATGTGAAGTTCTGTTCCGGGCCGACGCCCATGTAAACGCCGCCCGTTTTCGCCGTCTTCAGCAGGTCCGGGATCACATCCTGAAGCCGGAACTCGTTCGACAGAAGGTTGTCGGACCGGAAGAAGCCATTGGGCTCGGAAAACTCCGAGACCATCTTCCAGAATTCCCGATCCGACACTCGAGCCGGCAGCGATTTGGGGCCCTGCGCGCCGAGATCAAGCGGCAGCACTATCAGGCAGGCCGCAACGATCGAACCTAGATATAGCAGCAAACGACGTCTATTCATGCTGCAGCTCCCGACACTCTGCTTCGAAGATATATTCGAGACTGAACTCAGGAACCAGTCTTGCCATCTTTTCATGCGTCATGCGTATGTGCCACCCTATTTTTGCTGAATACAGTAAAGATAGTCGGCGGTTCGAATGAAGATCTGATTATCCACAGCCGCCGGACTGGCCAGGGTCAGGCTGTCCAACTTGTTCACTCCTAAAATCTCAAATGCAGGCCCGGCCTTTACGACAGTGGTCGTGCCGTCTTCGCTCACGCAGTAGATCTTTCCGTCCGCCAGGAGAGGAGACGCGCTGTAGGTTCCGTTTTCGATACGCTTCCCCTGGTATGCGACGCTGCCGGTTGCGGCTTCGATGCAGTTCATAATCCCGTTGTCCCCGAGGACATAAATATATTTGCCGTCAGTGGTCGGTGTCGGCACGTCAGCCCCCAGGTTGTTGGTCCAGAGTTCGCTCTTCCCGGTGATGTTGCCTGAACCTCCGGCGCGAAAGGCAATGAACGGACGGCCTCTCATGCTTGGCGTGAACACGTTCTCTCCAATCACGAGAGAGGATGCGATGGTGCGATTGGCAGGATTGTTCGTCGGATTGAAACCGCCAATCCGCCATAGCTCTTTTCCGGCATCCGGATCGTGACCGGTTACATAATCGGCGCCGGAGATCACGAGTTGCAGTTTTCCTGCCACTCGTGCCATCTGCGGTGTTGCGTAGTTGTCCGGAGACTCCATTTTGGCGTCGGTAGGACGGTCCACCTTCCATAGTGTTTGGCCTGTGTTCTTGTCCACCGCAAATACATAGGACGGGTCGTGCGTATGCATCCCGTGCAAAACCTGGATGTAGAGCCGCTCGCCGTAGAGCAGCGGAGTCGAGGCATACCCATGGTTGTGGCCGAATTTCCCATACTCGGCCTGGATATCGCGCTTCCAGACCTCCTTCCCATCCAGCGTGAGACAGGTGAGCTTGCCGTTACCCGTCATAATCCAGACATAGCGGCCGTCCGTTATGGGAGAAGGGGAGGCGGAATTCTGTTTCCGGAAGAGTTGGTTGCCGGAATCGATCTGCCGCTGCCATCGGATAGAACCGTCCTTGCGGTCAATTGCGATCAGGAAAATCTTGTCGCGTGTTGCATCCCCGGGGATTTCGCTGCGCAGGCGCGGGGATCCTTCCTCGGCGGAGGTAACGAAAATCCAATCCTGCCAGACGGCGGGCGTCGCCGCGCTCCAGCTCGGCAGTTTCGTGCGCCACTGGATGTTTTGGGAATCGGACCAGGTGACGGGAAGATTATGGGCTTTCGGCGCGGCGCCGTTCAATTCGGGCCCGCGCCACTGCGGCCAGTTCGCCCAAAGACAGCTGGCCAACACGACTGCCATCAAAACCCCGATGCCGGGGCGGATCGATCTCTTTCGCATTCAGCCTCCCACCTCTTGAGTTCTCTTCCTTTTGCCACAAAATGCCGGAGTCTTAAAGCAGGAAATTCAATATGCTGCCCTTGATTTCATTCATGCAATCTGTGCAAATTTTAGAGACCGGGAGTTCCCCGGTTCAATACAGGAGGAAGAATGTCAAAGACGGAAATCAATGCCGGCATTTGCGGTCATGTTACAACTGTCGTGGCGTCGATGGAAGGCAAAGTGTGCAAGCTGGCGATCACCAGTGATTGTCAAGCGATTCAGCAACTTGCTCAAGAGCTGACCGAGGTCAATCCACTGCTGGAAATTTCATGCCGGCGATCGACTCCGCAAACACTCCAGATGGGCATGAAGCACTGCTTCCATGCGGCTTGTCCGGTTCCGGTGGGGATTATTAAGGCGATCGAAGTGGAATCCAAGCTGGCGTTGCCCAAGGATGCCCTGATTAAAGTATCCAAAGAATAATCTCCAATGCCGCGCTGCCGTCTTTGGCGCGATCACCGAACAGTCGCGCTAGACAGAACGAACTGTCAGGCAACACCACCTTGGTCGGTTCTCTATTAGCGGGTTCATAAGAAATATGATAGGATTACAAAAAATATGGAGTTAAAACCGGCTGCTTTATTGCAAAGCAAAGGAGAATCCGACATGAAAACCTTCGTTTTCATAGTTCTTGTTGCGTTGGCAATAAGCGTAATTCCTTGTTACGGGCAGATAATGCCTTCGATGGTCACCAGCTCGATGACAGTTCGCCCGGACGGAGGAATCGACATACGGGCCACCTACAAAATGGAGCCGGGCCCCGTGCCGGCGTTTTTTGGGGATCCCTATTCCTTAAAGAGGGTATTCCAGAAAAACCAGGTGCTGGCGGATGGCACCGATATCGAGACGCAAACACCTGCGGTCCTGCAATGCAAGGATTCCGCTGGAAGATTCCATGCGGAATATCCTTTTAGAAGACCTTATAATTTACCACGCCAGTATATGTTGCCCTCTCAAATCGAGATAATGGATTCGGTAGCGGGGTATCACTATATACTCGATACTGTGCATCGAGTGGCTCACCGGGGAATCATAAAAGTCATCCCAAGGCAACCCTCGCAGCATCCAATTACGGACACAACCACAAATCCTCCCATCCAAACGCCCGGTCCAGCCGACGGCACCCGTCCTCAGCGTTCGATGGAATCGCTGGGCGAAAAAGTAATCGAGGGCCTCCCTCTGGAAGGAAAACGCACGACCACTACCTATCCTGCGGGCAGCAGCATGGGCAACGATCGCCCGGTTACGATCACTTCCGAAGAATGGGCTGCCTCGGGATCGGCAATGCCTCCCTTCAGGAAAACAAGTGATCCACGCTCGGGAGATGAGACTGCAGCATCTTTTGACATCGTTCGCGGCGAGCCGGATCCGAGCCTGTTTCAAGTGCCCGCAGATTACAGGATAGTGGATGAGCCTGGACCGTTCGCGATCACATTCACATTTATGAACGGAAAGCTCGTCCACTGAAAAGAAACCCTTGGAAGTGCAGGATGTTTGCGGCTTATAGGGAGCGGTGCGGCATCCGCAACGCCGCAAATTAAGCCGCCGGGACGGCGACGCTCCCGGCCAAAACCGATTTTGCCACAGTCTTGGACGGTCGTCCCAATATCGGATCCGCTCCGTCACCAGGGCAAATAAAGAGATCTACCAAAATCACGCACCGGGAACGGTCTTCTATTTGTAGGTCCCGTAGTCGTACGCTGCTTCCATCATGGCGCGAAGGTTTTCGATATTTCCTTTATCGATGCTTGCGCCGCCGGCCAAGATGTAGCCGCCGCCCGGAGCACAGATCTCAATGAGCTGGCGGCAATTATCCTTTACCTGTTTCGCTGTTCCGGTCATTACAATCGACGCGGGCACATTGCCGACAATACAGGAGACATTGCCCAGAAATTTCTTTGCCTGGGCCATATCCGTCTGGTCAAAGTACCAGACCACACTGCTTTTGGGGGTGTCCGTGATCTGTGTCAATCGATTGTTGTATCTCCCCTCGGCAAATGGGAACGGCACGAGCCCTTCTTCAATCATAGCCAGGAAAAGCTTCCGGAGAGAAGGCCAGTAAAACTTCTCGAACTGCTTATCCGACATGAACGCGTCATCCCCTTTGTGAAGGGGCATCATGCAAATGGGGCAATTTGTCATTGGGAAATTCTTGATGGTCGTATTGATCGTCAGGTTTAGCTGGATATCAATCGCCTCGAGCAGTTTATCGGGCTGCCGGTACAGATCGGTGACGATGCCCTTGGTCCCCCGTTGCATATCCGCGAAATAATCATAGGGCGCCTGAGCCATTACTCCGCCGAAAAGAGATGGATATCCTCGGGCTATCGAGATGTTGCTCACTTCCATTATGGCCGCCTGATGCTGCTTGAACTCATCCGACAGATCCATCAACGTCTGAAAAACTTTCCGGATTTCAGGATCCGCCAGAAGTGCAACCCAGCTTTGGCCCATGATGAAAAAGCGAAGGGGCGGTAATTTCTTGAAAGGCTCAAAAAGTCCATTGGTGCGCGGCAAGGTAACCCGCAGATTGTAATCGGTGGGATCCATCATCAGCCAATCATATTCATCAGCTTTCATGTATTCGCCTTCGACAATCTGCTGCATCGTGACGTCCTTGCCGACCCCGTGGCCGGGCCACTTCAGGGTCTTGGCATCAAGGGCTTCGAGGATCCTTCCCGACGGGATCAAGCCGGGCCCCATGAACGTGTCCATGTCTCCAAAGTCATCCATGAACTTGATCCAGGCTCTTTTCAATTCGCCGTAGTCATACATAATCTGGTAGAAGCTGCTTCCGGCGTAGTAGGCCGGGAAGCTGCCGGTTGGCAGCATTACCGGAACACGGTCCGGTTCTTCCATCTTTATCGCTTTGATGAATCGCGTGACTCTTTGCTTATAAAGCTTTTCCGCTTCGGCGCTGACAAATTGAACGCCCGGAGCGGCAAGCCATTGT
>JBEKKY010000069.1:0-12361 GCA_050010475.1 Acidobacteriota bacterium
GATGATTCCGGAATCCGCCGTTCAATTTGAGCTATTTCGGATTGAGTTAGCTTTACTTCAAGGGCCGCCAGGGATTCCGATAACTGCGCCCGGGTCCGGGCTCCCATGACCGGAATAATGCGCTCGTCTTTGGCCAGCACCCAGGCGATCGCCAACTGCGAAGCGCTGATTCCCTTTTCAACCGCAAGTTGTTTGAGCGTTTCCGCCAGTTTGCCGTTCTGAACCGAATTCTGTTTTCGAAACCTCGGCATATACGCCCGGAAATCTCCCGATTGCGCTGGAATCGAGCCACTTAACAATCCTCGGGAAAGCACGCCGTAAGCAGTGACGCCAATCCCAAGTTCCTTCAGGACAGGAAAAATCCTTCGCTCGGGTCCCCGGCTGATAAGAGAATATTCAATCTGAAGATCGCATATCGAATGGGTTGAGTTCGCTTTCCGGATCGTCTCCGGCCCGACTTCCGACAGGCCGGCATATCGAACATAGCCGGCCTTTATGAGATCCGCAATCGCACCAATTGTATCCTCAATTGGAACATTTGGATCCAAACGCGCCGGGCGATAGATGTCGATGTGATCCACTCCCAGACGGTTGAGAGTATAGGCCAGGAAATTCCTGACGGCCGCCGGACGCGCGTCATAGCCAAGCCACGCGCCGTCCGGGGATCGCAAGGCGCCGAATTTGACAGATAAAAGGGCTTTGTCCCTCCGCCCGCGCAGCGCACGCCCGATGAGCATTTCGTTATGCCCCATGCCATAGAAATCGCCCGTATCGATTAACGTAATGCCGCGATCCAGAGCTTCGTGAATTGTCGCAATGCCTTCTCCTTCGTCCGAATAGCCATACATCCCTGACATTCCCATGCACCCGAGTGCCAGAGGAAACGCAGCAGGACCCGATATGCCCAGCCGACGCATTTGGATATGTTCGTCTGCCATAATTCCCCCATTTCAAATTACGAATTACGAATGACGAATTACGAATTGAAAACCAGGCAGCTGTTTCAATTCGTAATTCGTCATTCGTAATTCGTAATTAAATTCCGCCACTTTCCGATCGCTTCGCCATGCTTCCGGTAATGCCCATAGGTATCGAGGCGCAGGCGGTGGCAGAACCGTGTTCGGCTGTCCAGATGCTCCTCCGGCACACTCTCGATAAAATCGATCAGCTGGCGGTGAATCGCATTCTGTTCCCAAAGCACCTCCGATAGACGAAGGCCCTTCTTTTTCGCCGTCATCATGGCATTAAACGCGTCAATCCCTCCATATCTTTCGGAATACCTCGGCAGCCTTGAACCCTGAAGCGCAAGCGGCAGATGTTTCAACGCCTCTTCTTCCCATGTCGTAACGTGGGCAATGACGTCTCTCACCGACCAGTGTCCTGTGACGCCGCTTCTCAGCATTTCCGATTCCGACAGACCCGCATAAGAATCCTGAAATCCCCGCCAGGCTTTGTCCAGCCGTCGCAAAAGATTCTGTTTCCCTCCACTCGCCGCCATGTTCTCGGCCTCCGTTCTTCCAAACAGAACTAGTCTTTTTTTCTACCCGCTTAAGTTTAGGTGATTTAGGCCATAGCGGCATCGAAAACTTTACTTTGTTGGATGGGACTCGTGTGCCGAAAGTGTCTTGAGGTTCCGCATTTCAGGCCAGATTTTGGCTGCAACCACCGCGACCACAATTGTCCCAATGCCGCCTCCAACCACCGAGATCACCGGTCCAAAGAGAGAAGCCGCCAGGCCGGATTCAAAACTTCCCAATTCATTCGAGGCACTGATAAATAGGCCGTTCACGGCGGAGGCGCGCCCTCGCATTTCATCCGGCGTACGCGTCAGCATCAGCGTGTGGCGGACAATAACGCTAATGTTATCGAGTCCACCCAGGACCAAGAGCATTGCGATGGAAAGCCAGAATATTTTCGACATTCCGAAAACAATTGTGGCGATTCCAAAACCGGCAACGGCAAGCAGCAGAGTCTTCCCTGCCCTTTTAAAAGGCGGAAGATGGGCAACTGCAAATGCCACGATCACAGCCCCGACCGATGGTGCGGCACGCAAGATCCCCAGCCCTTTGGCTCCGACTTTCAAAATATCGGTTGCATAAATTGGCAGCAATGCGACTGCCCCCCCAAAAAGCACCGCAAACAAGTCCAGAGTGATGGCAGCGAGAATCACCTTGGTGTCCCGGATGAAACGCAGACCTTCGGTCAGGGAATCCCAAGTAGCCGATTTACTCGATAGCGCCAACTTCCGCCCACGGATCATGGCAAGCAGAACCAGGAAAACAATGGATCCGCATGCATCATAGAGGTAGATCACCGTGACCCTGTTACCGAGAGCTACAATCAGTCCGGCGACGGCAGGTCCGGCAATGGAGGCAAGCTGCCACAAGCTGCTGCTCCAGGTCGCGGCGCTGGCAAAAAGCTCCGGCGGGACAGTCTCGGGCAGAAGGGTGGACGAAGCCGGGTCGTTGAATGCCCGGCAGACACCGATGCCCAGGAGACAAAGATAAATAAAGACGAGCGGTCCCTGGGTATAAGAAAGCCATGCCAGTCCCAAGGCACAGACCGCGTAGGATCCCCTTGTGATCATGACAATTCTTCGGCGGTTATATTGATCGGCAACATGCCCCGCCGGCAGAGAGAACAAGAAAATCGGGAGAACCTGTACGAGGCCAACCAGCCCCAAAGAAAAGGCTTTGTGAGTTCGCAGCCACAGCTCCCAACTGATCGCAAAGAACAGCATCTCGCTTCCGAACATCGTGATAAACCGGCCTGTCAGAAGGAGGCGGAAATCCCGGGAACGGAGCGCGGCGTAGGGATCGTGGCGTTTGTCCGGATTGAGGTCAAAACTGGTCATATACCAAAAATCTTCAAACGGGATCGGCTGGGAGCATGTCCGAGAATTGAAACGGGCCGCGCAGATCCCTTGACGCGGGCAAATTATTATAATTCATCATAACGGTGACAGCCACCGGTGTCCCCGTGGGGACATCGGTGGCTGTCACCGTTATTGCAGACATGGCTCCCTGGATGTTATAGAATGTTCTGTTTTTTAATTTGCTCGGAGTATGAGCCAGGAAGATCGGATGGAGTCTGCAATTTCAACACGAACGCGAACACCGCAATACAGGCGTCCCCTCGAAAGATCCTTTACTGCCGAAGAACGCGATAAGGTCACGATTCTCGTCGGCGGATTGACCAGAAAGCACGAAGAGTTCATTCGAGCCGTTTTTCAAGGGAGCGGATACCGCTGCGAGCTGCTTCCGATTCCCGATCAGGAATCTTTTCTCCTTGGCAAAGAATTCGGGAATAACGGGCAATGCAGTCCCGCCTATTTCACTTCAGGGGCTTTGATCCAGTATCTCCGCAGGCTCGAAGCGGAAGGAATGTCCCGCGGGGAGATTGTCGATAATTATCTCTACTTTACCGCGGGGTCCTGCGGCCCTTGTCGCTTCGGCACTTATGCCGCTGAATATCGGCTTGCTTTGCAGAATGCCGGCTACAACGGATTTCGCGTCGTTCGGTTTCAGCAGGACGAGGGCATCCGGCAAAAAACCAGCGCGCCGGGCTTGAAATATACAATCGATTTTGGCCTGGGCATGCTCAAAGTTCTCTTCCTGGGGGATGTGCTGAACGACCTCGCCTACAATGTCCGCGCATACGAGGTAAATCCCGGAGAAACCGACCGCGCAATTCAGGTCTGCATGCAGGACCTGTGCGATCACCTGCGTGATTACAAAGCTCCCGATCTATTTGATCGGATGCCGCGTTGGGTTTCGGCGCCGTTGTCCAAAAACGAAATTGCGCGCGGGCTCCTGAATTTCGTCTATAAGATGAGACACCATCTTCGCGGGAAGGAGTTCCTGGAGGTCCTCGAACGCTGCTGCAAGCGTATTGACGGCATTGCCGTGGACCGCACCCGGCTCCGGCCCATCGTCAAGATCATAGGAGAGTTCTGGGCGCAGACGACCGAAAGTGGCGGGAACTATTGGATGTTTGATTTCCTGGAAAAAGAAGGCGCTCAGGTTCAGCCGGAAGCGATCGGGACCTGGATTGCCTACCTGCTGGCGCACGCAAGAATGCAGATGTATCCGAAACGCGGCCTGGACTCGCAGAGCCGCGAGCCGGCCCGCTGGGATCTGAGCCAGCGCTGGCAGAACGAGATCGGGTTTCAGAAAAAGCGAGCATTGCTTGCCTTTGGCGAATGGCTATATACCCGACTGTATCATCAGGTAATAAAATCCCTGGGATCGACGGCTCATACGCTGGTCCCGCAGATGCAGCTCGCACATCTGGCAGATCCTTTTTACAAACGCCTGGCCCGCGGCGGCGAAGGATACCTCGAGGTCGGAAAAAACATCTATTATCACAAAAACAAACTCTGCCACATGGTCCTGAGCCTGAAGCCTTTTGGCTGCCTTCCCTCCTCCCAATCCGATGGAATTCAATCCGCCGTTACCAGCAGATTTAAGGACATGATTTTCCTCCCGATCGAAACATCCGGCGAGGGGGAGGTGAATGCCCACAGCCGTGTCCAAATGGCTCTGGGAGAAGCGAAAGCGAAGGCTAAGGCGGAGTTCCAGGAAGCGCTTGCATGTACCGGGAAAAAGATCGAGGACATCCGAGCATTCGCCGAAAAGCATTCCGAATTGTGTCGCCCATTCTACCGAGTTCCGCATCGCCCCGGTATCGCCGGAGTGGCAGCCAATTTTGTTCTGCATGTCAACGACCTGATGGCAGGCCGTACAGCATAATTTAATGAATTCGAGATTCGAAATTCGAGATTAAGACCGAATCTGAATTTCGAATCTTGAATCTCGAATCAGGAGTAACGAATTGTTCGTACCCAAGTTTCGTGCCGGAATTGATGTAGGATCCACCACCGTCAAAGCGGTCGTTATCGATGCGGAAACCGAATCCGTTTTATGGAAGGACTATCGCCGGCATGAAACCCGCCAGATCGAGACTCTGCTCGATTTCCTGCAGCGGATGGAAGCGGAGGCGGGCATTTCACCTGAGAATTGCCGTGTGTTTATGACCGGGGTCGGCGGCAATATGCTTGCAGACCCGATCGGCGCGAAATTTGTTCAGGAGGTCTTGGCAGCGGCCCTCATGGTGGAACGGCACTGTCCCGAAGCTGCTTCCTTTGTCGAAATAGGCGGCCAGGACGCCAAGATAGTGATCCTGCGCAAAGATCCCGAGACCGGCCGCATTAAAAAAGTCCCGTCCATGAATGATAAGTGCGCAGGCGGCACCGGGGCGGTCATCGACAAGATCAGCAAGAAACTTGGGATTCCGCTCGAGGGTTTGTCTCAGCTGCGCTATGCAGGGATTCGCATCCATCCCGTTGCAGGAAAATGTGGAGTATTTGCTGAAACAGATATCAACAGCCTTCAGAAACAGGGGATCCCGGCGGAAGAATTGATGGCCTCGCTGTTCGAAGCCTTCGTGCTCCAGAATTTAAGGGTGCTTGCACGGGGGCACACGTTGCTCCCCCACGTCCTTCTGCTGGGCGGACCCAACGCCTTTATCCCCGGCATGCGGGAAGCGTGGCAACACAACATCCGGATAAGGTGGGAGGAAAGGGGAGTAGAAATTCCTGCCGGCGTTACCGTGGAGGAATTAATTCGGGCGCCTCAAGACGCCGAATATTTCGGCGCTCTGGGTGCAGCAGAATTCGGAAAAGAGGAAGAGGCCGAAGTCGGGCACTATCTTGGGTTGACTCAACTTAAGAACCTTTACCTGGGCCGGTCCGAAGGACAAAGCCGAGGAGGACTGGGAATTCCTGCCCTGGTCGGATCGGAAGAGGAAGTGCAAACCTTTCTCAAGGAATACGCACCGCCTCCTTTTGTCCCGCCCATATTCAAGCCGGGCGATACGGCACGCGGCTTCATCGGCGTTGATGGCGGATCCACTTCTACGAAGGCTGTTCTCCTTTCGCTGGAAGGAGAAGTTCTTGCCAGGGCCTATCAGCTATCCAAAGGCAACCCTATTGAGGATACGATTGAAATTCTCGAGAAGCTGCGCAGACAAATTGAGAACCAGGGCGCACAGATCGAAGTGCTGGGCGCAGCGACAACGGGATATGCAAAAGACACATTGAGAGATGTGATCTGCGCCGATGTCGCATTGGTCGAAACCGTTGCCCATACAAAATCTGCCCTGCATTATTACGGCGCTCCGGACGCTATCGTGGATGTGGGCGGTCAGGACATCAAGCTGATGATCTTGAAGGACGGGCGCGTGAAGGATTTCAAGCTGAACACCCAGTGCTCGGCCGGAAACGGCTACTTTCTGCAGGCGATTTCGGAAGGGTTCGGTTTCCAAGTCGAACAATTCGCCGATGTCGCTTTCACCGCTCGGAAGATGCCTGTTTTCCCGTACGGGTGTGCTGTCTTTCTGCAGGCAGACATCGCCAGTTTCCAGGGTCAGGGGTGGAAGCCGAACGAAATCCTTGCGGGCCTGGCGGCGGTGCTGCCCAAAAATGTCTGGCTCTACATCGCCAAAATTCCCAATCTGCCCGAATTGGGGACGCGATTCATTCTTCAGGGGGGGACACAAAACAACCTTGCGGCGGTAAAAGCCCAGGTGGATTTCATCAATCAGCGTTTCGCGGGATCCGGGTTAAAGCCAGAGATTACGGTGCATAAGCACGCCGGAGAAGCCGGAGCGATCGGAGCTGCGTTTGAGGCAATGACCCTCTGGCAGCAAGGAAGGAAAACTTCGTTTATCGGGCTGGATGCAGTGCGGAACATTCAGTACCAGACCACAGTGGGCGAAGAAACACGGTGCCATTTCTGCAAAAATCACTGCCTGCGCACATTCATCGATATTGGCGCTGAAAACGGTAACGGCGCAAGCGGCAACGGAAGGAGGCGGCTGATTGTCGCCGCCTGCGAAAAGGGGACGGTTGAGGATCTGGACGCAATGAAGGCGATTCAGGCAGGTCTGGACGCCGCGCGGGAGGCGAGTCCGAATCTTCTTGAATACGCGGGACGCGAGATCTGGAAATACCATCCCTCGGAAAAAACGGCGCCCAAAACAAAAATCAGCAGACAGACGGCTGAGAAGCGGGAAAAGATCCGGATCGGCATCCCGCGAGTGCTGGGAATGTACGGATACGCGCCGCTGTTCCATTGTTATTTTGAAAGCCTGGGCGTTTTATCGGGGAACATCGTTTATTCCGATTTCACAAACGAAGAGATGTTCCGGGTGGGATCCAATCGGGGTTCAATCGATCCCTGTTATCCTTCCAAACTCGCGCTGGCGCACATTCACAATCTTCTTTTTGAGAAACACCGGCGCAAGCCGCTCGACTGCATCTTCTTTCCGATGTTCGACGTCCTGCGCTCGCCATTGAATATTCGTGCAAGCAACGCCTGCCCGACAACGGCTCTCACGCCTGAGGTCGTGAGGGCGGCTTTCACAAAGGAAAGAGACCTGTTTGCTGAAAACGGTGTCATTTATCTGGACCCCCTGCTGGATCTTTCGAAACCCGACCTGCTCGCGAGACAGATGTTCGCCGCATGGGGTGCCATTCTGAAGTTATCGAAAGCAGAGAATCTGAGGGCCATCCATTCGGGTTACGACGCTCTGGATCGATACGAATCCGACATACAGCGCAAGGCGCGCGAAATCCTTGACCGTTTGGAAGAAGAATGTGGAGTTGGAATTGTTCTGCTGGGGCGGCCGTACCACCACGATCCGGGAGTCAATTTGGGAATTCCGGAGGAACTTCAAAAGCGTGGTTACCCGATATTTTCCCAGGCGACGCTTCCAATGGACCGGGATCTCCTTGAACGCCTGTTCGGGGAAGAAGTGAAGGAAGGGATCATTTCGGATCCCATGGATGTGGGCGATGTCTGGAAGCACACCTTTTCAGCGAATAGTTCCAACAAATTGTGGGCTGCCAAGTTTACCGCGCGTCATCCGAACCTGATCGCCGTCGAATTGTCCAATTTTAAATGCGGACACGACGCGCCTATTTATGCGACGATCGAAAAGATCATCGAAACCTCCGGCACGCCATATTTTGCTTTTAAAGACATCGATGAGAACAAACCGACCGGCTCCATCAAGCTTCGCGTCGAAACCATCGACTATTTTTTGAAGCTGTACCGCAAAAAGCTGGCGGAAGGGTAGCAAAACGGTGACAGCCACCGATATCCCCAAATTCGTCGACATATCCGTATCTCTACGTGCTGGGGACATCGGTGGCTGTCACCGTTTAAGCTTTCACCTGAACGGGGGGAGGACAAAAATGTTCAAGGAATTCAAAGAGTTTGCGATGAAGGGGAATGTGCTCGACATGGCTGTCGGGATCATCGTCGGCGCAGCTTTTGGAAAGATCGTCACCTCGTTTGTTTCAGATGTCCTGATGCCGCCGTTAGGGCTGCTGCTCGGAAAAATGGATTTCAGCAGTTTGTTTGTTAACCTCTCAGGAAAGCATTACGCGACGATTGCCGAAGCCAAAGCCGCCAATGCGGCGACGCTCAACTACGGCACTTTCATCAACGCGGTTATTGATTTTCTGCTTGTTTCTTTTGCCGTATTTTTGCTGGTCAAACAGGTAAACAGATTAAAACGCCAACCTCAAGCCCCAGCGTCTGCGACAAAAGAATGCCCCTACTGCGCGTCGGCAATACCGATCCCTGCTTCGCGCTGTCCGCATTGCACGTCTCAGCTGTCGGCTGTTTCGCAGAAGGGCTAGCCCCACCTTGCTGTTGATCCAGGTTTGGGTGTTTGAGTTCCGGTTAAAGCGGTAGAGGACTGCCAAGCTCAAAACTCGAAACTCCACGGTGCGAGACTTCGGCTATTTCTTGAAAAGATCTAGGAAGGCTTGACGATGGCTATCGACTGCCTTGGGAGCAGCCGCCCCGCTCCCTTGTTTTTCCACAAGGACCTTCGGCTCAAAAAGGGGACAAAGATTGTTTACGCTTTTGTTCGGAACTCGCATCTCGACAGATTTCGTGCATTCATTCCGGGCTGACGGATCGAAATTCAGGCAGTTACGGCACGTATGCAGGTCTGTGCCGCAATTCTTGCACTTGTCCGTTGCCTGGATGCTTTCCATTACCTGAATTTCCGAGGCGCAGTTATTGCAACGCGTAATCAGGTGGAATTTCGTTTCGACTCTTCCGCCTGGCCCTTTCGGCCGGGGAGGCGGTTTCGGTTTTGTTTCCCGGTCATGATCCATATAACCGGTTTGACGATATTTTCTAGACATTTCCCTCCTCAAAACACAGCAGACCTTAATAAGGCCATGGGAAAATCTACCTGGGATTGAGGTCTTGGTTGATTTAGTTGCCTATTACACGAGAACCGCTTCGAAGTTCAAAACGACCCAGCAAGGACTTGCACCTTCAGGATTTTCGAATTCTAACTGGAACCATCCTGCGGGGTTGAAGTTGGGATGCGGCTTTCGTTACCCTGCTTCGACAAGTTGTACACGAATGCCTGTGGTACTGCCCAATGTCGACGAAGTTATAGATTACCATATGACCCTGTCCCGCGTCGAATAATTCCTCACGCTGGAAGCAGGTTCCCCGTTCACGGGTTTACGGGTTTACGCGTTCACGGGTTAACGCATTGAGATGGGAAGGCTCCTATATTGGCATCTGCAAGGCGCACTGTTCTAACGCGTGAACGCGTAAACCCGTAAACGCGTAAACGTTAGTTTTGAAGGGCGTCCAGCGCGGAATGCAGGTTCTCCCATTCCTCAAGGTATCCTTCAAGCTCATGCTGCAACTTATCGTGCTCTTCCATTGTTGAACGAAAAAGCTGATGGTCCCGATAAAGCTCTTCGGAAGCAAGCATTTGATTCAAGACGGCGACTCGGGTCTCGTGCAACTGGATTTGCCCCTCCAGCCGCTCGATCCGAAGTTTTATCTGCTGAATTTTAAACGGGTTGACCTTCTTTTTTTTGATTCCCGGGTCCGTTTGCTCCTGGGCAACGACAGGCTGAGGAGAATCATTGATACGAGAATTTTCCGGTTGGGCAGTTTCCGACTTCTCCTGCTCGGATTTCTTGAACAAATAATCCTCATAATTGCCCAGATATACGGTCGCAGTCTGGTTGCCGATTTCCAGTACTTTGGTTGCCAGTCCGTCCAGGAAGTAACGATCGTGACTGACAAAAACCAATGTGCCCTCATAATCGCTAAGCGAATCCATCAGGATATCTTTCGACCGGATATCCAGGTGGTTGGTCGGTTCATCCAGAAGCAGGCAATTCGCCGGCGACAATAGGAGTTTGCAAAGCACCAGCCGGCTGCGCTCTCCTCCGCTTAAAACCGACACAGGCTTCTCGATGGCGTCTCCGGAGAACAGGAAACATCCAAGCAAGGTCCTGAGTTGGGGCACAATATGGTTCGGCGCAACGGAATAGACTTCATCCCAGACCGTTTTGGTTGAAGTAAGCAGATCATCCTGGTCTTGGGAAAAATAGGAAACAATGGCATTGTGCCCTTGCTTTCTCTCCCCTTCAAAGAGCGGAAGTCGGTCGGCCAGAATCTTCATCAAAGTCGATTTCCCGGCGCCGTTTGGCCCCACAAGGGCGACGCGTTCTCCCTTTTCCAGAATATAATTCAACCGGCTGAAAACCGGGGTCCCATTGTACCCGGCGCTGACATTCGAGAGTTCGAGGACAATGCGCCCGGTGCGAGGACCCTCAGGAAATTTGAGGTGGATCGGTTTAGCTTCCGGGGGAATCTCAATCCGTTCCATGCGCTCCAACTCCTTCAACCGGCTCTGTACCTGAGCAGCCTTGGTGGCTTTATAGCGGAATTTGTCGGCAAAAGCCTTGATTCGTGCAATCTCTTTCTGCTGGGCTTCGTATTCCGCAAGGAGTTGAGCGAGCCTTTCTTCGCGTTGCCGGAGAAAATCGGAATAGTTCCCTTTGTAGAAATGAACGGCGTGATTCCTGATCTCCAGGATCCTCTGGGCCGAAGAATCGAGAAAATACCGGTCGTGTGACACGAGAATTAAAGCGTAAGGGTAGGCCTGGAGATAGCTTTCGAGCCAGTTTCGGGCCTCAAGGTCCAGGTGGTTGGTCGGTTCGTCAAGCAGTAACAAGCTCGGCTGCTGCAGCAGGAGTTTGGCAAGGGCGATGCGCATTTGCCATCCGCCGCTGAAATCCTGGCACGGCCGCTGAAAGTCTTTTTGGGAGAAGCCCAATCCAAGCAAAACGGAGCCGGCCTTGGCTTCGATGGAATATCCGTCTTTCAGGCGGTATTGTTGGGAAATCAAGGAGTAGCGGTCCATCTTTTTCTCGTATTCAGGCCCCGAATGCTGCATATCCGCCAGTTCATGCTCCAGTTGCCGGATTTCGGATTCCAGCGAAATCAGAGATTCGAATACGGAGAGCACCTCGTCGAGGAGGCTGCGCCCTTGCGCAAAAAGCCCGTCTTGCGGGAGGTAGCCGAATGTCAGGTCCCGAGCCCCGATCACCTCTCCGTCATCTGGCGGCAGAAGCCCCGCGATGATCTTCATGAGCGTGGATTTTCCGGTCCCGTTGTCTCCGACCAGGCCGATCCGGTCCCCGTCATTTATCTGGAGGTCTAGAGAGCGAAAAAGCCATTCGCCTCGAAACGCTTTGCCGAGCCCCTTGATTTGAAGCATCATTTCTCCAAAAATAGATTATTCTAACTCGAAAGCGCAAAGACTCGAAGACTCGAGGGAGCTAAAAGATGAAAAAGGCAGTCGCGCTGGCAAGCGGCGGGCTGGATTCCAGCACTGCTATGGCGCTTGCCCGGAATCAGGGATTCGAAATTTATGCCTTAAGCTTTGATTACGGGCAGCGCCACCGATGTGAACTGGAAGCTGCCAGGCGTGTCGTAAAATCCTTGGGTATCCAGCACCATATTGTCGCTGCCATAGATTTGAGAGCATTCGGCGGATCCTCCCTGACTTCGGAGATGGAAGTGCCGAAAAGCAGAGATATTGAAAATATTTCCGCCGAAATTCCCGCAACTTACGTGCCTGCGCGCAACACAATCTTTCTCAGCTTTGCCCTGGGATGGTGTGAAGTCCTGCAGGCGCAGGACATTTTCATCGGAGTGAACGCCGTCGATTATTCCGGGTATCCGGACTGCAGGCCTGAATTTCTGAAAGCTTTTGAGCGGCTGGCCAATCTTGCGACCAAAGCAGGAGTCGAGGGTGCAGCCAGGTATGAGATCCACGCGCCTTTACTGCACATGAGCAAAGCGCAGATTATTCAGGCGGGGATCGAAGCGGGAGTGGATTTTTCATTGACGCACAGCTGTTATGATCCCTCTCCGGAAGGGCTGGCCTGCGGCGCCTGCGACTCCTGCATTCTTCGGCGCCGGGGATTTGAGCAGGCCGGGATTGCCGATCCCACGCGCTA
>JBEKKY010000070.1:0-12317 GCA_050010475.1 Acidobacteriota bacterium
GATGAGCAGCATTCCATTGAGCTCGATCGAACAGGCCGAGAAGGATGGAACCTCCTATCACCTCTCGCTGAAGGATATGACCAAGATGGCTCTTCAGAATAACCTGGATATTGCCATTTCGGATACGAACGAGGAGATGTACCAGGACAAAGTACTTCAAGCCTTCGGCACTTACGATCCCACACTAAGTTTCACCCTGGGCGCCCGATCCACAACGCAGGCGAATACAAACTTGTCGACCTCATCCACCCAGGGAACCTCCAACAATTCAAAGGTCGATACATGGAACATGCAATTCAATCAAAACATTCCTACCGGGGCCGCGATTGTAGGAAGCTTAAACTCGAATCGAAGCGACACCAACCAAACGTTCGCTCTATTCAGCCCGCAATACAACACTTCGTCATCCATTCAAATCACTCAGCCTCTGCTGCGCAACCGATCCATTGACCAATCGAGGGGTACCATCAAAATCGCCAATCTCGATGTCAAAATCAACGACAGCCAATTCAAACAGACAGTTACCGGCATAATAGCAACCGTTCAGGGAGTTTATTGGGACCTGGTCAACGCCATACGGGACTATGAGATTAAGCGTGAGGCCATAAAGCTTGCCCAGACCACGGTGAAGGAAAACCGGGAGAAGGTGCGGGTCGGGACCATGTCGCAGATAGACATAACAACGGCTGAGGCGGCTGTTGCAAGCCGCATCGTGGATCTCATCACTTCGCAACAAAACATCAACGTGGCCGAAAACAACCTGCGGTCCACGATCTCGAACGACCGCAAAAGTGAAATCTGGCAGAAGGTGGTCGTGCCTACCGATAGCGCCGATTTCGTCGAGTACAAAGTCGATCGAGAGATTGCCATCAATACGGCCCTGAAGCTACGACCCGAGCTCGAACAATATGATCTGCAGCTTCAGGAGAACCATGTCAATTATCGCGTGCAGAACAACCTGAGGAAATGGCAGTTTGACGCTGTCGGCTCTTTCGGAACGGTAGGAGTGGCCGGCCCGCAGAGCATTTCGGCGCTTACCGGACAACCGACGGTTCCGTCTTCGATGGTTGGGGGAGTCGGAACGGCCTACCAAACGCTTTTCACGCAGGGCATGAAAAACTGGTTTGTGGGATTCAATGTCCAAATACCGCTGCGGAATAGGGCGCTGGATGGACAGATCGGACAGCTCGATGTGCAGAAAAAGCAGCTTCTAATGAACCGCAAGGATCAGGAGCAGAAAATCGCCGTGCAAATCCGTAATGCCTATGATGACCTGAAAAGCAATCAGCAAAAGGTCGAAGCGGCCAAAGTTGCGCGGCAACTGACTGAGGTGCAACTGGATGCAGAACAAAAGCGCTTCAAGGCTGGAATGAGCAATAATTTCCTTATCCTCCAAAGACAAACCGACCTCGAGACGGCGCAAGGAGCGGAACTGCAAGCGCTGGTCGCTTACAAGAAAGCGATCATAACGCTCCAGCAGGACATGTACACATTGCTGGAATCGAACGACTTTGAAATGGCCGGGGCAAGCTCCGGCAAGACGAATTTGAAGTAAGAAATTTGAAAGACGGTGATAGACTCGGTGTCAAGTCAACTATTTGTTGATTGCAATGATTTGTGCGTTAATTCTACTAACCAGCTTCCGGGCTCTTGTTTTCTGTTTATGAAATAATCCCGCCGATCGACCGTATCATATATCGGTTAGATCGGGGATCTCCTAAAAGCCCAAAGGAAGAACGGCCTGGACACAGAAGGGGGCGGCGATGGCAAAAGGGCGGTGGTACAGCAACAAATATTTCTGGTTGATCATTATCATAGTCATTGGATCCGGTGGATTTGGAGCCTGGCAGTATCTTACGGCGAAAACCGAAAAGGTGAGCTACATCTTCGGAACGGTGGACCGCGGCAGCGTCGTCACGCAAGTGCAGATGACCGGGACTCTGGCGGCCGTTACAACCGTCGCCGTGGGCACACAGGTATCCGGCACCGTGGCGGAATTGTACGCGGACTACAATTCGGAAGTGAAGAAGGACCAGGTGTTGGCAAAGCTGGACCCCTCATTGTTGCAAACCCAGTGGGATCAGGCCGACGCAAGTGTCAAAACATCCGAAGCAATTTTAAATAACGATCTTGCGGGGATAGCTACTACGAAGGCGAATATTGAAAAAGCCAAGGTCGATGTTCTGAACAGCACCCGAAAGTACAAGATGATTAAAGAGCTGTATGATGAGGGTCTGGAAACAAAGGATGACATGGACAGTGCGCAGGCTACCCTGGACTCCTTCATCGCCGCCAAGGCCGCGGTGGATTCTCAGCTTGAGGCCGCACAGGCCGGCCTCAAGGCCGATCAGGCACGCCTGATCCAAGCCCAAGCCAACCTGAAGAATGCGCAAGTTAATCTCGACCATTGCATTATCACAAGTCCCATTTCAGGCACCGTCATCTCTCGCGCCGTCGACAAGGGCCAGACCGTAGCGGCCAGTTTCTCCACCCCGACAATGTTCACCATCGGCGAAGACCTTACTAAAATGCAGGTAATCACCAACACGGACGAAGCAGACGTGGGTAAGATCAAGGCTGGCATGGATGCCACTTTCACTGTCGACGCCTACTCCGGCGAAACCTTTCACGGCACAATCCGCCAGGTTCGTCTGTCCGCCACGACCGTCCAGAATGTGGTCACATACAACGCGGTGATCGATGTTCCAAATCCGGACCTGAGGCTCAAGCCCGGCATGACCGCCAACATCAAAGTCGTGATCGAGAAAGTCGATAACGTTTTGAGGCTGCCGAACTCCGCGCTTCGCTTCCGTCCTGAATTACCGGACGCGCAAATGGAAGCCGCTTTTAAGCGATCCGGCGAGGAAAGATTTTATGCCTTCTATCGAAACCGGAGCCAAAACGGAACTCAGACCACAGCGAATGCGTCTGCGCAACCGACCGGCATGGCCATGGGTTTCGCCGGAGGTGCTGGAGGCCCTGGAGGCAATCGCGGCGGCTTTGCAAATGGAAATGCTACGAACCGCAGCGGACAAACCCCCAGTGCTGCAGGTAATAATCGTGGAAGACGCCAAGCACTCTGGATTATTGGCGAGGATAAGCTTATCCGCCCGGTCATTGTGAGACTCGGACTGACGGATGGCGTGCAAACCGAAATCACCGAAGGAAATTTGAAAGAAGGGGACAAGATCATTCTGAGTGCTGAACTAGCCGGGGCACGCTCGAATAACTCTCCCGCACAAACACGGGCGCCAGGCTTCGGCGGTCCAATGGGCGGCAGAATGCGTTGATCGCCGAATCGACAGGATTATAGGAGAGCTTCTTCATATGGGACAGGCACAGGCGCTTATGAACACAAGCCCGCCGTTGGGAACCAAATCTAATGACGGGGTGGTAATCAAGGTTAAAAACCTTCACAAAGTCTACGAGATGGGAGACAACAAGGTCCATGCGCTGCGCGGGATTTCGCTGGAAATCCACCGGGGCGAGTTTGTTGCCATTATGGGCGCATCCGGTTCGGGAAAATCAACTTTCATGAACTTGTTAGGATGTCTCGACTCCCCCACTGATGGGACCTATCTGCTCGACAACACAAATGTTGCCCTGTTGTCGAGGATCGAGCTGGCGCGCATCCGGAACGAGCATGTGGGTTTTGTTTTCCAGGGTTTCAACCTGCTCAGCCGGACCTCGGCTTTGGAAAATGTCGAACTGCCGCTGATTTACGCTTCAATGCGGGCCAAAGAACGGCACAAGCGTTCTCACGCGGCCCTGGAAAAAGTCGGCCTGGGGGATAGGATCGACCACATTCCGTCGCAGCTCTCGGGAGGCCAGCAGCAACGAGTTGCCATCGCCCGGGCGCTGGTGAATCATCCTTCGATCCTGTTGGCGGATGAGCCCACGGGCAATCTCGACAGTCGAACCAGCGTCGAGATCATGGACATATTCCAAGAATTGAATGAAACAGAAAAATTGACCCTTGTGATTGTGACGCATGAGCCGGATATCGCCGACTATGCGAAGCGCATAATTCATTTCCGCGATGGCCACATTACCCGGGATCAACTCGTTGCGAAGCGGCGCGTGGCCTCGGAAGTTTTGGCCAGCCTGCCCCCAGCGGAGGACTACCAATGATACTCTTGCTTACTATTTTCCGGGTCGCCTTCAAAGCGCTTGGCCGCAACAAAATGCGTTCGATCCTGACGATGCTGGGAATTATCATCGGCGTTTCAGCGGTCATTGCCATGGTCAGTGTCGGGCAGGGAGCGCAACAAACCATCTCCGAGGCGATCGCCAGCGCCGGAAGCAACATGCTTTTCGTGATGCCGGGCGCCTGGAACTCCGGGGGCGTGCGTATGGCGCTTGGCACCACCAGTCACCTTCAGGTTGACGACTGTCAGGCGATCGAGCGCGAGTGTCCCGCGGTGAGATATGCCTCGCCGGTGGTCCGCAGCAGCAGCTCGGTCGTATATGGGAATCAGAACTGGTTTACAAACGTCCAGGGTTACGACACTCATTTTCCCGAGATCAGGCTCTGGGATGTTGATAAGGGCACATTTTATACCGAGCAGGATGTCGCCACGGCTCAGAGAGTTTGCATTCTGGGCAAGACGGTTGCGGATAATCTCTTCGCCGGGGCCGATCCCGTCGGACAGGAGATCCGGATGCGCAATATGCCTTGGCGCGTCATCGGCGTGTTGAAATCCAAGGGGCAGAGCGGCGTCGGGCAGGACCAAGACGATACTGTGATCGCACCCTATACAACCGTACAGAAAAAAATGCTGGGGGTTACCTTTATCAACAGCATCATGGTGTCGGCGATATCACAAGAAGCCTCTTCTACCGCCGAGACAGAGATTACCGAACTGCTTCGACAGCGCCACCACATTGCCAGGAGTGAGGACGACGACTTCCAGGTGCGCAATCTGGCTGACATGGCCGAATTAGCAAACAACTCCAATCAGGTTATGACCTTGCTGCTGGCGAGCATCGCGTTTGTCAGCCTGATTGTGGGAGGGATCGGCGTAATGAATATTATGCTGGTCTCGGTAACCGAACGGACGCGCGAGATCGGCATTCGCATGGCAGTGGGGGCCACGGGGGGAGATGTCCAGTTTCAGTTTCTTACCGAAGCGGTCGTCCTCGCAGTATTCGGTGGAATACTGGGAATAATCATAGGAATGGTCTCATCAAAGGTGATATCCGATTCGCTTGGATGGCCGACGCTGGTTTCCACGACCGCGATCGGAGCAGCCTTCACTTTCGCAGCCGCCATCGGCATCGCGGCCGGCTGGTATCCGGCTCTCAAGGCCTCAAGACTCGACCCGATCGAAGCCCTGCGTTACGAATAAAGAAAAACGCCACGCCCGGGAACGCGGACGTCTCGGCCGCTGATGCCGGTTTCGCCGACCTGCGGGCGGGACGCCCGCGCTCCCGGGCGTGGCGTTTTCATAAGCTAGCCAGGGTGTCTGGAAAAGCCTATTCGGGTGCAGCAAGAATGATCTTTTCCCTCATCTTCATTTGCGTTTCGCGCCGTGCACGGCTGATTATCAAGTCGGCCTGCTTGTACAACTGATCGCGAGTCAGAATCTTTCTGGCATAGCCTTGCTCGATCGCTTTCAGCCCAACCGCAACCGCCTCCCGTGTGAAAACATCGCGTTCATCCATTTTGGGAATGATGTAATCGGGGCTGAGCCCATTATCCTCGGCACATTTTGCAAGCTCCGTTGCGGCCGCAATGCACATCTGGTCGCTGATGGTGGTGGCAGCCACATCCAGAGTCCCTCGGAATATCCCGGGGAATCCCAGAGAGTTGTTGATCTGGTTGGGAAAATCAGAGCGTCCGGTACCCACGACCAAAGCGCCCGCTTCCTTGGCATCCCATGGCCACATTTCCGGAATAGGATTGGCGGTAATAAACACAATCGGATCCTTGGCCATGCCGGCAACCCACTCTTTTTTTATTGTATCGGGTCCAGGAGTGGATGCGGCGGAAAGCACGTCGGCGCCGCGCATCGCCTCTTCAACATTACCGACCAGATTGTCTTTATTGGTTAACTGGCACATTTCCCATTTTTCTTTATGGGTTTTCTGGAGTTCCTTGCGCCCTTTGTGAAGCGTTCCCTTGCTGTCGACAAAAATCAAATTGCCTGGTTTTGCGCCGTATGCCATATAGACCGCGCCGATGCGGATGTTGGCCGCGCCTGAGCCGACTAGTGTGATTTTGACGTCTTGAATCCGTTTGCCGACGATCTTCAGAGCATTGATGAGCCCTGCGAGGCAAACGGTCGCCGTCCCTTGCTGATCGTCGTGCCAGACCGGTATTTTGCAGCGCCGGCGCAATTCTGCGAGTATGTGGAAGCATTTCGGTTGAGCAAGATCTTCGAGATTGATTCCCCCGAACGAGGGCTGCAGAAATTGCACAGTCCGGATAATCTCTTCCGGGTCCTTGGTGTCCAGGCATATGGGAAACGCGTCCACGCCGCCGAGGTATTTAAAGAGAATGCCCTTCCCTTCCATCACCGGCAGGCCGGCTTCAGGCCCGATGTCACCCAGGCCCAAGACGCGCGTGCCATCGGAAACTACGGCTACGGTGTTCCCTTTATTTGTATGCTCGTAAACTTTTTCAGGGTTTTTGAAAATGTCTTTGCAGACTTCTGCAACACCGGGTGTGTACCAGATTGCGAAATCGTCGAAGTCCCGGATACAACATTTCGGCGAGCATTCCAGCTTTCCTTTATAGAATGGGTGCAGCTTCATTGCATCCTGTGCAGGCTTGTAAGCCTTGGCCAGAAGTTCCTCCTTTGTCACTTTCGCTAACTCTGGCGGCTTTGAACTTTGAGCGGCCGGATCTGAATTATTGGCCATTATATCCTCCTTCTATTTTTGTCTTCTTGTTTGGTTGAAGCCGAACCCGATCTTTGCCGCACTTCTTGCGTCTGCCATAAAACTACGGATTCCGATGCTTCCGATTAGAGCCGTGAAAAGCTCCTAAATTGGGGATGAACGAGAAGGGCAGCATCTACGTGCTGCTCATCAACAACCGTATACGGAATAGCATACTCCGGTGAGCGTCCATAAATCAATAAATATAATGAAATGGCTAGGTAGGATAAGGACAACTGATAGTGGATTTTCGGACGGATTGGCGGGCATTTTGTCGTGAGGCGCGGCGCGGAGGCATGATAGGTTTTGCAGCTATTGGAGCTTCAGCATACCGTTGTCAATGGCAAACCGGACCAGGTCGGCGCGGCTCTTGAATTCCATCTTGGCCATGATGTTGGTGCGATGAGTTTCCACGGTACGCTCGGAAATACACAATTTTTCAGCAATTTCTGCGTTTGTGTGACCGAAAGCCAGGAGAGTCATGACCTCCAGTTCCCGGGGAGTCATCAGGTCAAGCCGCTCAGTTTTCGGTTTTTTGGGCTGCCGGCCAACGTACGAAGAAATCACCAGCCCGGCAAGGGCGGGATCGATGTACTGCTCACCCTTCCTTGCGGCTCGTAATGCCTGGACAACATCAGTTCCGGTCGATTTCTTGAGAACGTAAGCGCGTACGCCAAGACGGAAAAACTCCTGAAGGTAGTACTCATCCTCATGCATCGTTAAAACGACAATGGCTAAATTCGGTTTGTCCTTTAATACAGCTTCGGCAACCTTGGATCCGGGGAGTCCGGGCATCGTGACATCGAGAAGCAGAACATCCAATTCCGTTTCGCCCACCGCCCGGATCGTATCGAAGCCGTTTCCGGTTTCCCCCACGACTTCAAAATCCGGCTCCTTCTCCAGCAGCGCCCGGAGACCGCTGCGAAAGACGGCATGATCATCGGCTATAAAGATTCGAATCGACATCGGATCCCTCGCTCAGTGGTATTCGCACCCGTATTGTTGTGCCCTCCCGGGGAGCGGATTCGATAACAAAACCGCCGCCCAGAAGGTTTACCCTTTCTTTCATGCCCATCAGACCAAGGCACTGGTCTCCTTTTTCTTGAGCGCTGTGGAGATCAAATCCTTGTCCGTCATCCTCGACCAGCATGGTTATTTCATGAATCTGTCGCAGAACGACCACGCTCGCATGACTGGCCTTGGCATGACGGATTATATTGGTAATTGCCTCCTGCGCGATTCGGAAAAGAGGGACTTCAATACGGCTCGGCAGACGCGTCAGACCTTCAGGTGACGTGAACTGGTAATCGATCTCAAACCCCGCGGTCTTGGATACTTCTTCAATGTGACGGGCGAGCGCCGAATCGAGTCCATAATCGTCAAGGATGGAAGGACGCATACCCCAGGCGAGTCTGTGCACTTCTCCGATAATCTGCCGGATGGTGTCTTCGATACAGGAACAGAGCGACCCGGGACTATGGGAATATTCACAATTCCCGGAGCCATATTTGCAGCCTGCTTGCACCTGCAGCAAAAGCGCAAGCAGGGATTGCCCGAAATGATCGTGCAGCTCGCGAGAGATGCTTTTCCGCTCGTCTTCCTGCACCTGCACGATTCTTTCGATCAAAGAAAGACGCGCCTTCTCTTTCGCCTGAACCTCCTGGCGGTAGCGCATTAGCGCTTCACCCATCTGGTTGAATGCAACTGCCAGACGGCCGATTTCATCATTCGAAAAAACCTCGGCTCTCGTTTCAAATTCCCCTTCCCGGATCCGGTTGGCCGACTGCACCAGGTGACGTATGGGACGAGTCAAAATGCCGGTGAGCCACACCGCCAGGCCAATTCCGACGGAAGCGCACAATATCAGTCCCCACAGAACCATTCTTGTCAGAGTGGCCAGTTCATGACTGACCATGCGATCGAGAACCCCCACCTGAACGGTCCCGGCATAGCCTCCGGCAACGGGAAAATCAACATCAAGTATAAGTCCCTCTGCGCTGCTGAGTGTTTGAGCGGAACAGTCGGGCGGGCATCGACCTGGGCGCATCTTCACAAGATCCGCCGGAACATTCTTCTCAAAAGTGGATGCCACAATCTGTCCGTCCCGGCCCCGGACGATAATATAGCGAATCTCGGGAAAGGTCTTTTTCGCTTCCTGCAAGTGTTCCCGTACGGAGAAATAATCGCCCGTGCTGGCGGGCCTTTCGATGGTGTCGGCCAGCGACCGCCCCATCGAGAGAGTTCTCTGCTCAAGGAGCTGGTACAGGATTTGGGATGTGCTTGTCCGGGTTTGCAGAAGGGTGACCGTCCCAAACAGAATAGCGCTCAAGAAACCAATGCCCAGAATTTTGAAAAAAATGGGAATTGAGAGGACGCGCCAGGAGAAGGCGGATACCAGCCTTCGTAACATTACTTCCACCCCTCCAACTTGCTGATTGCCTGTCGAAGGTCGTCGAAAAGTCCCTTTTCCGGGATGACGAACTTTTCAATCTGAAGCTTGTCCAGGATCGTTTTGCCCCTGGGATCATTCTGCATATTGAGGAGTATTGATAAGACGGCTTTCCTCAAATTCTGATCAATGCCTGGATGCACCGCGACCGGCGGAATTCCAAAAGGAGGAGACTTGATCAGGATTTTTGTCTTTTGGAGAACGGAAGGATCCTCATTGGCCATCTGGTCATAGACGATTCCGTTAGCCGCTGCTCCATCCACAAACCCATCAACGACTGCCCGGATGGCCTTGTCGTGACTTCTGGTAATAATGTGCTCTCCAAAGAATCGAGCAGGATTCTCCCCGGCTTTCATGAGAATCATTGCCGGGAAGAGCCATCCCGTGGTGGAAATAACGTCCGCCGACGCAAAACGCTTTCCGCGAAGATCCAATAGCGACTTGGCTGAACTGGATTTAGGGATCACAATGAAAGACTGGTAGGTAGTCTCCCCCTTGATTTGCGGCACAACCAGCGCCTGCATTCCAAACTCTTTTTCACCCCGTATGAAGGGGTATGTGCAAACAACGGCAATGTCGCATCTTTGGTACCGGACCAGATCGATTGTTTCGGAAAAAGTCGACCTGTAGAGCGAGACCGGCTTTCTGCCCAGCTTTCCGGACAGGTAATCAATAAAATCCTGGTACATTTCCAGCGACTTTTCAGGCGAAACGATCGGAGCGATCGCAACCCTGAAGACCGGTTGTTCGCTCACCACTTTTGTCGAAGCCGCAACGGCAATGGGATTCTTCCCCTCAGTAAGATCGACCCAATTGTGCGGAAAAAACCGCGAAATCCGGCGGTCCAGGTATGTTGCTTTTATGACATTGTAGAATCCAAAAAGAACTCCAAGAGCCAGAACCAGTCCCAGTAGGATTTTTAGACTTAGCGCCCAACCGGATTGGGGGCGGAAAGGTGATTGCAGGCGAATTTCGCGGTTCTCGTTGCGCCGATCTTCCATGCTGCCCTACCACTCCTGTTGCTTAGCAATTCATTAGAAGCCCAGATCCATCGCACCAACCACTAACCTGACGGGAAGCTTGCCTCTGAGGAACTCCAACACAGACGTATATTTAACGATATACGAAGAGGCTTGATCTTGGAAGGAAACTTTTGATCTGTTTGAAAATGCAGCAAAGAAAAAACGCCACGGATTTCACGGATTATCACGGATCAGAATTCGTGAAATCCGTGGCGTTTTTGACGGCTTTTACTTTTGCAGGAACTGTTCGCGCTCGGTTTCCAGAATGCTGACGTGCTCCTCTTCTTCCGCTGCCAGCTCCCGGTAGATTTCCTTCTGGGGTCCCGCAGGCAGAGCATTGGCATGAGTCAGAAACCGATCCCGGGTCCGGCGCTCCATGGAAATTGCCTTGTCATACACCTGCAGGATATGCCCTTCTGCATTCCCGAAATCAATGCCCTGGAAAATCCAATCGGAAACGACCCGCTGTTGTTTTTCGGGCAAATTGCGGAGGTCAGGGTCCAAGTGTATGTGATATTTCTCCTCCAACTCGGAGAGGTGATCCTGCTCTTTCCGATACAATTCATCGAGAACTGCGCGAAGTACCTTATCGCCGGTCCGTTCCATCGCGAGCCGGTAAAAGTGGTACATATCGACTTCGTACTGCACGGCTTCGTGGACGATATCAACCAGCTCGGGCTGATCGCCGGAGTAGCCCTGACTCAGCTCGTTCTCGCCTCCGCAGAGGAAACAACGGCCATAAGGGATGACGAAGCCGGTCGAGAGCTTGCCACAGGATTTACACTTCCAGGTATACTTGACGTCGGCGCAACAAACGCTGTCACTGTCGACGACCTGATGGTACTTCGGACAAGTGGAGGCCATTGAACGTCCCTCTTGAAGAATGTTTAGAGATTTGCAAAACAGGGACGCCACCCTATTTCGCGGAGCCAATGTCTCATCTGGCGAGAATGTAAAAAGCGAAATGGGGTGGCGTCCCTATTTTGACTATTTTGCATCCTGCATTGATGTTATTCGGTTTCCGCATCCACAGCCGCAGGCTCGCTTGCAGGAAGCAATCCCATATATTGGAGCATTCCGCGGGCAGCCCGGCGGCCGGCGCCCATAGCAAGAATCACCGTTGCCGATCCTGTGACGATGTCGCCGCCCGCAAATACACCTGGAACGGAGGACATGCCGGTTTTTTCATCGATCTCGATATATCCCCAGCGGTTCACCTTCAAACCCGGTGTGCTCTGGGCGATAATCGGATTGGCGGATGTGCCGAGAGCGTAAACGACCATATCCACGTCGAGCATGTGCTCGGTTCCTTTTTTCGGCACGGGGCTCCGGCGACCGGAGGCATCCGGCTCACCAAGCTCCATTTCAATGACTTCCATTCCCGTGACCCAACCTGCTTCATTCCCGATAATGCGGACTGGGTTGGTAAGCCATTTGCAGATAATCCCTTCCTCAATAGCATGGTGCAGCTCTTCGGCACGCGCCGGCGATTCTTTGATGCTCCGGCGGTATACGAGGTAGACCTTCTCGGCACCCATGCGGATGGAAACACGCATGGCGTCCATGGCGGTATTTCCCGAACCGATCACCGCAACCTTCTTTCCCATTCCGACCGGAGTGTCATACAACGGCTGACGGAAGCCCTGCATTAAATTGATGCGCGTCAGAAGCTCGTTGGCGGAAACAACGCCGTTATAGGCTTCGCCCGGAATACCCATGAATTTCGGACTGCCGGCGCCGGTTGCGATGAAAACCGTATCGTAGCCCATTTCGTTCATCAGCTGTGGAATGGTGAAGAGCTTGCCGATGATACAGTCCGTCTCGAACTTGACTCCCAATTTTGCAAGCCCGTCGATTTCGATATCAATCGTGTCGTTTGGAAGGCGGAATTCCGGAATCCCGTATTTGAGCACGCCTCCAGCAACATGAAGCGCCTCATACACGATGACATCCACGCCGGCTTT
>JBEKKY010000071.1:0-12182 GCA_050010475.1 Acidobacteriota bacterium
ACGTGAGCGCGATGCGGCAAATGATCGCTAGTCTTCGAGTCAGGTTCTAACGATGCGAGTTCAAAGACGAAATAGAATTCACTGCTTTTATTGTCTGGCGTGCCTGGTCGGCGGACTGGCCGCATTCGCGATTGCAGGTCCCCAGGAGAATCAAAGCCCGCAGCCGACAGTGGCAAAGCAAGAGGTGCCCACGTTTTCGGTCCAGGCCGCTATGGTTCTGGTCGACATAACCGTGCGCGACAGCAAAGGCAATCTGATACCGGATCTGAAAAAAGAGGATTTCAAGGTTTATGAGGATAATGCGCCGCAGAGCATTTCCACTTTCGCTGCGGAAAAAGTGTCGATTGGTGCGCCGGAGACGGTGGCTGCTGCCGCTCCGAATACCGGGGTGAAGGAAGAAGCTCCGGTGCCTAAACCGGCAATCGTCAATCTTGGACTTAATCCGAACCAGCCGGTGAAAAAGGAGGAACTTTCCGGCAAGAGATTAATGATCTTGTTTTTTGACCTGAGTTCTCTCCAGACAGAAGACTTGATCCGAGCTGTCGATGCGGCCGACAAATTCGTGGAAAAGCAGACCGGGCCGCAGGACTTGATCGCAATCGCAACCTACAGCAGCATCCTGAATCTGGTTCAGGATTTGACCAACGATCGGGATCTGATTCTTAAGACGCTTAAGGGTCTTTCTTCGACGGAATCAGGCGATACAGCCGCTGAGGATTTGAGTGACTCCACCACTTCCGATGACGTTTTTGTCCCCGATACCGTTCAATTCAACATCTTCAATACCGATCGGCGCCTTTCCGCCGTCGAGGATCTTGCGAAGATGTACCGTGAATTCCCTGAACGCAAATCGCTGATATATTTCTCAGGGGGAGTGACGACCACGGGCATCGAGAACAACGCGCAGATCCGTTCTACCGTAGATAACGCGAACAGGTCAAACCTGTCGATTTACGCCGTAGACACTCGAGGCCTGATAGCGCAACCCGCTGGAGGAGATGCTTCGCAGCGCAGTGCCGGATCCGCAATGTTCAGCGGTAACGCTATGATGCGACAAGTATCCAATCGCTTGAGCTCTCAAGAAACATTGGTGACCTTATCTCACGATACCGGCGGCAGAGCATTCACCGATTCCAATGACCTCACCCTGGCAATGAAGCAGGTGCAGAAGGATACCAATATCTATTACTATATCGGGTACTTCAGCACGAATTCGAAAGAGGACGGGAAATATCGCAAGATCCGAGTCGAGGTCTCCAGACCGGGAGTGAAGATTGAACACCGGCCGGGGTATTTTGCTTCAAAGAAGTTTAATCAGCTGACGCAACAGGAGCGCGATCTGCAGTTGCAGCAGGCAATGAATGTAGATCGTCCTTTCGTTGATGTGCCTCTGATTCTCGAGGCGGATTACTTTAGAAAAGACAACACTACCACTCTGGTGCCAATCTCGATCGAGTTATACGGGGACGGTTTGAAATTCGAGGACAAGGGCGCCAACCGGGAAAGCAAGTTCGAATTTGTCGCCCAGGCTACGGATACAAAAGGGAGGGTGGCCAGCGTGGCGCGAGATGCCGTTCAGGTGCGATTGCCCGCAGATAAAGCTGAGAAGCTCAAGTCGGGTGGAATCTTTTACTCGACAGGCTTTCAACTCCGTCCCGGAGACTACAAGCTAAAATTCCTGGTCCGGGATAATTTGAGCGGAAAGCTGGGAAGCTTTGAGCAGCCGATCCAGGTCCCGACACTGGATCTCAAGGGCCTGAGTTTCAGTTCGATTGTGCTGGGCAACCAGCTGGCAAGCACTCAGCAACAATCGGATCCCTCGGTCAGTCATCAAGGCACAATGCGGAGATTCCAGGAGATGATTGCGGGTTATGATCCGCTCGTCCTGGGAGGCAGGAAGGTTGTTCCGAGCATCGGCAATGTGTTCCTGGCGGGACAGACGGTTTACGTCTATTTCCAGGTGTATGGCGCAGCGGAAGACCATGAAACCCAGAGACCCAGCATTGAAACGGATCTGATGCTGATCCGAAATAACACCAAGATCATCGAGACGCAGCCGCAATACGTTCAGCGATGGACAAGGGCAAGGAACGATCCGAGGTTCAACCGATTGCCGGGAATGGGCGGATTCGGTACGCCGGGTGGCCGGGGTGGGATGGGATTTCCCAGCGGCGGAGGACCCGGCAGAATGGGCGGCGCGCCCGGGATGCAGCAGCTGGAGGATCGAAAAGGGGAAAACACGGTTGCGATTTCTCTTCCTTTGAAGAACCTCAAGAAAGGAACATATACGCTCCAGGTTCACGTTCGGGATACCGTTGCCGATGTGAACCGCTTTGCGCGCATCCCGATTGTTATTCAGTAAGCAGGGCAAAGACAAAACGCCACGGATTTCACGGATTTCACGGATTAGGCTCCAGCAGAGTTTTGATCCGTGGAATCCGCGAAATCCGTGGCGTTTTGTCTTAAATGCTGATAATTTTACGCTGCACTAGTGAGGGTGGAGCATGTCCTTGAATCAGATACGGGCTTCTATTGTTACCGGACTCGCGGATCTCGCCTGGAAAGCATTCCAGGCAGTCAATACCCGAGTGCCGGAAGGAGAGCTTCCCCAGCCGCAATGGGCTCCCGATAGAATCTCAAAAAGCCGTGAGCGTTCATCCCCTCCGCTAGGGTTTCCGCGAGAGACCGACTCTCTTTGTCCTGTGTGCGTGCCCGAGATCCGGAACAAAATCGTCGCCGGTGAGGCGGATCTCGATCTGTTGATTAACAGCCATCCTGGCGAGATCAAGGCGCAGCTGGTTGAGGAGAATGGACGCATCCTCATCCGCAAAGTTTGCGAAAGGCACGGTTTTTTTGAAGATGTGCTCTCTACCAATCCTGCTTTTACCCGGCGTATCGAAAATCTTTTTTTCGGGCGTGATTTCCAATCTGTCCAGGACGAAAAAATCCATCGGCACGGGACTTCCGCTATCCGGTATGGACGAGGAACCGTCTTGACGGTCGACCTGACCAACCGGTGCAACATGATGTGCAATCCGTGTTTTACCGATGCGAATCAGGTCGGCTATGTTCATGAGCCGGATTTGGAAGAAATAAAGGAAATACTGGATCGCGCCGTCTCGTTCAAGCCGCGCCGCCAGATCATTATTCTATTCTCCGGCGGCGAGCCGACTCTCTCTCCCCATTTCCTCGAAGCCGTTTCCTACGCCAAAAGGATCGGTTTTTATCGAATCCTGGCCGCAACCAATGGGATCCGCTTCGCTCAAAGCGAAGAATTCACGCGTCAGGCCAGGGATGCGGGGCTCCACGGTACCTACCTGCAATTCGACGGCATCAGCAACGAAAAAAATCAGCATCGCGGCGTAAGGAACCTGTTCGACGTCAAAGCGCAGGCCATTGAAAACATGGCCAGAGTGGGAATGAAGACGACCCTGGTCACCACTGTTGTGAACACGATCAACAGGGATGAACTTGGATTGATTGTCGATTTCGCCCTGCGCAATGTGGACAAAGTTCAAACCGTTGTATTTCAGCCGGTTTCTTTTACGGGTCGTGACGAATCGGTTGAAGATGAATCCCGCCATGCGCAGCGCTACACGCTGTCTCAGCTGGTCGAAGATTTGCAGTCGCAGCTAAGGGGAAATCCGAAGCCCATGTGCGATTGGTTCCCGCTGTCCACCTACAGTGCGTTTACCAGCGTCATGGATATTTTGCAGGGACCGGAGGCTTCGTGGGGCTGGAGCGCCTGCAACTGTCATCCGAATTGCGGAGTTTTCACCCTGCTGGTAGTGAACCGCCGCACACAGGAATGGATTCCTCTGTTCGAGTTTTTCGATTATGAGCGTTTCATGCGTGACGTGAAAATCATTACCGACACGGCCCGCGGGAAGGTGCTCACCGAAACTCAGTTGGGGCTGGCCATTCTCCGCAATTTCAAGCCGGATAAGGCTCCGAGGGGATTCCCCACCTCTCAGGTTGCCGGTCTTTTCAGGCCAAGCTCGGAAAGGGCCGACAGCGACAGGAACGACCGGATGAAGACGCGTTCGCTGAATGATGAATGGCGCGTGCTCTGCGTCGAGGGCATGTGGTTCCAGGATTTATGGACCTATGACTTCCGCCGCACGGAAATGTGCGTGATCCCCTATGGCACTCAGGAAGGTGAGATTTCCTTTTGCGCTTATAACACGGGAATCGGCTGGCGTCAGATCGTGGAAAGCCGGCACCGGACGGCCAATCTGGCCGACTGGCACAAGACCAGAGGGAAGCACGATATTTACACCAAAGGGAGAGAGGTGGAATTGACAACCAAGGAGCACGATCTGGTGCTCCCGGTTCTCGATAGTTCTGATAAGGCTGGTGCAACTACTCCCCGCACGCAGGAGCCGGCCGAGGCCAAGATCGACAGATAGATACAGCCTGTTATCCAACGCTGCAGGCATATGAGCTACACAATCGGACAAATTGCTGGGCTTCTTGGACTCGAGTTTCGAGGAGACGGCACTCGTTCGCTCATGAAGGTCGCAAAAATCCAAACGGCGGATGAGACTTCTCTCATCTTCATGCAGGGCGAAGAATCCGCGGGAATTGAATCGGGCCATTGGCGCGCCGCCTGTGTAATTGCTCGAAAAGATCTGGCGCCGGGTGGAATGAATGTGATTTTTTCCGAACAGCCAAAGCTTGATTTTGCCCGAGCCGCGGCATATCTGCATCCCCGGCCCGAGAGCAACGGGTCGTGCCATCCTACGGCCGAAATTCACCCGGACTCGGAAATTGGTGAAAACGTGGAACTGGGGCCTTTCGCTGTTGTAGAAGCTGGCGCCAGAATCGGCAGAGGAACTATTTTGTATGCAGGAGTAGTTGTCGGGAAGGACTCCAGTGTGGGAAGGGAGTGCATCCTGTATCCGGGGGTCATTCTCTATCCGGGCGCGCAGGTCGGCAATCGCGTAATACTGCATGCCGGAGCCGTGGTGGGCAGCGATGGTTTCGGATATGTCTCCGACGGCCGCAGCTATCGGAAATTTCCTCAGGTCGGAACGGTGGTCGTGGACGATGATGTCGAAATAGGCTGCAACACAACCATCGATCGAGGGTCATTGGGCACTACGCACATAGGGGAAGGCACCAAAATAGATAATCTGGTTCAGATCGCGCACAACGTGGAAATAGGAAAGCATGTTGTGATTGCTGCACAAACCGGCATATCCGGAAGCACGATCATCGAGGACGATGCGGTCATCGGCGGCCAGGTCGGTTTTGGCGATCATGCACGCGTGCAGAAAGGTGCGATCATCGGCTCCAAAGCCGGTGTCCTTCCGGGCAAAATCGTGCGCAGCGGCGATGTTTATTGGGGAGTACCGGTGCGGCCGCTCCGTGAATACAAGAGGCTCAATGCGCTCTTCGGCCGTCTTCCCGAAATGAAGGCTGAAATTGACGCGCTGAAGAAGGAAGTCGCGGAACTGCGGATACTCTGGAGAAAGGAAATTGACGATTGACGATTTACGATTGAAACCGCATTCATGCTTTTTAATTCGTCAATCGTAAATCGTCAATCGTCAATTCATATGAGCTTTATAGAAGTACATAATCTCCGCAAAGAGTTCCGTATCTTCAAGCACCGTGAAGGGGTTTCGGGAGCATTCAAAGACCTGTTTCATCGAGAGTATCAAAACCTGGCAGCCGTGGATGGAATAACCTTTTCAGTCGAAAAGGGGGAATTCATCGGTTATATCGGACCGAACGGCGCCGGGAAATCCACCACAATCAAAATGATGACCGGCATCCTGATGCCCACGTCAGGAGAAATTATCTCAAATGGATTCCGGCCCTATGAGGATCGGACACGATACACAAAAAACATCGGCGTTGTGTTCGGCCAGCGCACGCAGCTGTGGTGGGACATCGCGGTAGTGGAAAGTTTCAAACTGCTGCGCAGAATCTATGATGTGCCCGAAGCGGATTACCGCAAACGGCTCGCATTTTTCGGGGAACTTCTCGGATTGAATGAGTTCCTGCACTCTCCCGTGCGCAAATTGAGCCTGGGACAGAGAATGCGCTGCGAGATGGCGGCTGCGCTGCTGCACAATCCGTCCATCGTTTTCCTGGATGAGCCGACGATAGGACTGGATCTGATCGCGAAGGACCGAATCCGTACGTTTCTCAAGGATATCAACCGCGAGCTCAGCACTACCATCCTTCTGACGACGCACGATCTCTCCGACATCGAGGAACTTTGCCGGCGGGTCGTGATCATCGATAGGGGCAGGCTTTTATATGACGGTTCGCTGGATGGATTGCGTCAGCGCCTCGGCCGCTACAATTTGATCAACATACACCTGGACGACCGAAAACACCGGTTAAAGCTGGATCAGGTGCTTGGCGGAGGGAATGGGATTCACTGGGAGCAAGCGGACGAACTGACCTACAGGGTCCGCTTCGATAGGGAGCAGGTTTCTTCCGCAGAGATAATCCGGAGAATCGTTAATGAGGTCCCGATCCACGATATTTATATTGAAGCGGAGCCGATTGAAGACATTATCAAAACCATCTACAGCCGAGGCATAAAGCAATAACCACGAAACACACGAAGAACACGAAATTCAGCTTTCGTGTGTTTCGTGGTTAGACTGTTAAGAGCACGATGAACCATCGGTTTCTTACCTATTTCGAGTTTGCGCGGGTTGCGTTTCTCAAGATCCTCGCCTACCGTCTTCGTTATTTCACCGGAATTATCGGCTATTTTGTGAACGTGTCGGTTTATTATTTCATTTGGAGCGCCATTTATGGCTCGAGCTCCAATGTCGCGGGTTACAGCCTGTCCCAAATGACAACCTATGTCGCGATCGGCTGGATCATTCGGTCCTTTTACTTTAACAACGTGGATCGCGACATGGCCGCCGAGGTTTCCGAAGGCAAAATCGCAATTAACCTGATCAAGCCGGTGGATCCTCAGTTGATGTATGTGTCACAAACCGCAGGTGAAGCCTGTTTTCGGGCTGTGATGTTCACGTTGCCGATCGCCGCTGTCCTCATGCTGGTCTATCCGATCCGCCCGCCCGCATCTGTTTTTCTGGGATTTCTTTTTATCGTCAGCTGTGTTCTGGCCTTGTTGATTTTTACACTTCTTAATTTCATGGTGGGTACGCTGGCGCTGCATATTTACTCAATCCTCGGCGTCATCCGGGCGAAGTACGCTATTGTGGAGTTTTTTTCGGGACTGCTGATTCCCATTTCCTTTTTTCCGGCAAGACTTCAGCGGTTCATGGCTTTTCTTCCATTCCCTCATGTGAGTTTCACCCCTTTGCAAATTTATCTTGGCAAAGTGCGTGGCCCTGCGGCTTGGGAAGCTTTGGCAATCCAGGCCCTCTGGGTGTTGCTGCTTTTCGGAGCCGGCAGGCTGTTCTGGCAGATGTCGACGCGCAGGCTTTCAATCCAAGGGGGATAATTTGCGAAAGCTTTTGATCATCCTCTGGCAATATTTCGGTCAATATGCAAAAACGCGTATGGCATATAAGGCCGACTTCATTATCGCGTCTTTTGCCAACATTCTTGCCACCGTGGCGGGTTACGGTTTCGTGCTTGTGCTGTTCAGCCGGATACCTCTGCTGAAAGGATGGAGATTCGAGGAAGTGCTGTTCATTTACGGTTTTTCGCTTCTGCCGATGGGTCTGTTTAATATCGTCAGTCTGAATCTCTACGATTTCGGTGAAATCTATATCGTGGAGGGGAAATTTGACCGCGTGCTTTTGCGGCCCATCCATTCCTTATTTCAGATTTTGTTTGAAAACTTCCGCCTGGAGTCCATGCAGGAAATCATCACCGGACTTGCCGCCGTCGTGTATTGCACTGGCCGGCTCAAAATTCCGGTCACGCCGATGAACCTGGCCCTGTTCCCGTTTCTGGTCTTCTGCGGTGCGGTCATTTACATCTGCATTTTTGTCATAATCTCCAGTGTAAATTTCTGGTTTGAAGACCGGATCGGCCTTGCTCCTCCTGTGTTCAATATGATCGCATTCGGCAGATATCCGATCACGATCTACAACACGGCCATCCAATTCATGTTGAGCTGGATCATTCCATTCGCGTTTGCCTCGTTTTATCCTACGGTCCGCTATCTGGGCCGGATGGAATTCCGAACTGAATTTTTTCTCGTCCCTGTGGTTGCTGCGGCCTTGATCGGGATTGCGCTGCTCATCTGGGAAAGAGGAGTCCAGCAATACAAGAGCACGGGGAGCTGAGCCCCGGGTCGCGCGGGCGTCCCGCCTGCAGAGAGGCCCCGAATTAAAGCAGATGCAAAAAGATTTCACACGAAAGCAATCTGGCGGATCAGAGGATGCCGGCCGTTTAACGCTCCAATGGATTTGCCGCTCGGTGCTGCAGGCTGCTTATCCGGTTTTTCGAAATGCGGGAATCGAGGCCGGTTTTTATCCCTACATCGGATTGACGCATACGATCCGCCGCAAAGGCTCCAACTGGATGCTTCGGATCAGTGATCATTGCAGATTTGCGCCCAGGCCTGTGCTGGAAGCAATCGTGATGATCCTGGGAAGCAAAATTGTGCGCAGAAGACCTCCCCGGAAATTCCTTGAGGCCTATGAGTCCTTTCGCAATGATCCCCTGGTTGTGGAGTCCGTTCGGGAACGGCGCCGGCTGAAAGGGCGCAAACATATCGTCAGTGATGAGGGGAAATATTATTTCCCAGTGGAAATCTATAGGGAAATGAACAGCAGGTTTTTCAACAACCAGGTGGAGATCCGGAAGATTGGCTGGGGGCAGCGCAAGGGATGGGCTCGTCTGGGCCACTATGATCCGATCCACCATACGATTACCCTTAGTCCGGTGCTTGATTCGCCGAGGATTCCCGAGTTTGTGGTGCGCTATATTGTTTACCATGAAATGCTCCACGCGGTTTTTGAGGACACCCCTTCTCGAGGGTTCCGAAGGCACCATCCACCCGAGTTCCGCCGGGCCGAAGCCGCTTACCCGGACTTTGCGCGGTCGAAGAAGTTCCTCAGCGAGCATTTTGGAAAACGGTGACAGCCACCGGTGTCCCCATGGGGACACCGGTGGCTGTCACCGTTTTACCTGGACGCTGGAAATGTGGTATAAAACCGACTTTCATTGAAAGTTATAACTTTATGAAATGTGTTTTGTGCGACCAAAGAAAAGCCAAGAGATTTTGCCCGGCAAAGAACGCTCTTATTTGTCCTCAGTGTTGCGGGGAAAAGCGTGTCATTGAAATCGACTGCCCGGAGAATTGCAAATACCTGAAGTCCGGGCGCGAGCGGGAATCTCGGGATTACGCGAAACGCGTTCGGAGCTTGGGCCCGGAGGCTTCTGAGAAAAATCATCGACTCCTTAGTGAACATCAGGACGTAATTGCGCAGCTTGAATACCTGCTTGCACGCGAACGTCTTTCTGACCGGAATCTCACGGACAACGACGTTGTACAAGCCATAAGCGTTTTGCTTGAGACGTACAAAACCGAGGATAAAGGCGTCCTGTACGAAAAAACCTGCGAAGATCTTCGGGTCGAAGCGTTGCGCCGGGAATTGCGGAAATCGATTGAATCGCTGCGGAATCCGGAAGGCAAGGAAGGCAGAGGGATTGTGGATCCGCAAAATACGCGTCTGCAGCTTTCTGCGGCGATCGATTGCCTGGAATTCGTCCGTTCGTTGGCTGCCACCAACCTGGAAGATCGCAGTTCTCCTTCCGGCTATGTCGATTTTCTAGCTCGCTTCTTTCCCCGGGAAGAAAAGCGAAGCTCGATCGTGATGCCCTGAGCGAACTATGATCCTAAATCGGTATAAGTGCGATCCTGAAGTCCTGATTCGAGCCGTCCAAAGTTTCCGGAACAAGCGCATTCTCGTGCTGGGGGATATGATGCTGGACCGGTTTATCTGGGGAGCCGTTTCCCGCATCAGTCCGGAAGCCCCCGTCCCGGTGGTCGAAATCAAGACCGAAAGCACGCGTCTCGGCGGAGCTGCCAACGTGGCTTCCAACATTCGCAGCCTCGGAGGCATTCCGGTTCCAATCGGAGTGATCGGCAACGATTTTGAAGGGGATCGCCTCCGGGAGGAATTCCGGACCCTGGGCTCTCCGACCGGCGGACTTGTTATCGATAAATCGCGGCCGACCAGCATCAAGACGCGCATCATTGCGCATCACCAGCAGGTGTGCCGGACGGATCGCGAAGACCGATCCCCCCTCTCCTCCGGCATTCAATCCAGGGTCGCGGACAAATTCAGTGCGGCTTTGCAATCCGCTGCGGCTGTGATCGTTTCGGATTATGCGAAAGGGTTGATATCCTCGCCGCTTCTGCGGCGAACATTGCCCAGGGCCAAGTCTGCCCGAAAGATTGTCTGTATCGATCCAAAGATGAAAGACTTTGCTATTTACAAACCCGCTACCGTAATTACTCCCAACACGATGGAAGCGGAGCATGCGTCCGGCATTGCCATTTCCGGAACCCGTGACCTGCTGCGCGCAGGAAAGAAGATCCTCTCCGATTCCGGCATCAAGCACCTGCTGGTCACTCGTGGAGAAGAGGGGATGGCCCTTTTCGAAAACGATACAAAGGTAACCTGCATCCCGACGGTCGCGAAGGAAGTTTTCGACGTTACCGGCGCCGGCGACACCGTCATTTCCACACTTGCATTGGGATTGGTCTCCGGCCTTTCCATCCTGGAAGCAGCGGTCCTATCGAACATTGCAGCGGGGATCGTAGTTGGCAAGCTGGGGACGGCATCCGTCGCGCCGGAAGAGCTTATTTCCAGTATCGGTTCCATGTAAGGCTCTTTTTGCAGGACAAATCGGCCCACACAGATGCATTATAAAAACCTGTTTTCCATTTGCCATTTTCCATCGTTCGTTTTCCATTTTATCCCCTGAAGATGCCTCTACTGGAAATGGGAAATGGCATATGGAAAATGGGAATGAACCGAACTAAGTCAAATTCAACAGATTCAGTACTTCCTCAAAAACTTCTTCTGGGGTGATCGCTTCCATGCAGAAATTTTGCCGGCACGTTTTTTGTTGAGGCGCGCTCTGGCACGGCGCGCAGGGGAGGGGATGGCGAACAATTCGGATCAGAGAGAAGCTTGAAATGGGTCTGGTCTGTTCCAGCCTGCCTGGCCCCCACAAAACAATCAGTGGCGTGCCTAAGGCTGCGGCCATGTGACATGGCCCGGAATCGACCGAAACGAGCAATTCCAGGTTCTTAATGACGGCCGCAGCCTGTCTGACGTTTGTGCGTCCGGCGATAGAACATAATCGGCTGTCGGGCAGAGACCGGCAAATTCGCTGCGTATCGGCTTCGTCTTCCGTCGACCCGGTCAGAATCACGCTGCCATTGGACTGCTGCAGGATCCTGCTGATCAGTCGCACGAAATTGGAATGTTTCCAGCCCCTGAGCCGATTTTCCTGCTGCCGCTTCCGCCCTCCAGTGCCCCACCCAATATGGACGCCGATGCGCGGCCGTGGCAAGTCCTGAAGGATTTCCCTGGCGACGGCATCTTCCTCGGCCGACAGAGGTAATTCCATATCAAGCTCTTCTGCTGTTTTAGTGTGGATTCCTGCTACCCGGATATTGTTAACGATTGCGTGCAGATGGGTATCGAACGATACTTCGCTGAAGCTGCGCATCTGGCCGGAGTCAATGCGATCGAGCAGGCGCCGGTAACGCGGGGCGCTTTCGAGCAAGATGGCCAGGTCGTATTTAGGGGAACGAAGTTGGTTTATCAGCCGGTGTTTTTCGGGAGAAAAAGCCAAAGGCCAGTTGCGGACGCGAAGACGATACAATTTTTTCAGGTGCGGATTCAGTTCCAGCAAAGGCGCTGCCACGCTGGAAGCAAGCATGTCGATCTCGGCCTCGGGGTGATTCCGGTGAAGCAGGCGGAGGAGAGGAGTTGCCATCAAAGTGTCTCCCATCGCGCCGACCCTGACGACGAGGATTCTACGGGGATAAGCAGAGTCTGCCATGTGAATGCCGCAAAATGCGGGATGCAATAGGCAGGCTGCAGGATCTAAGCGACCTTGCCTGTATCTTGCATCCTGCATCCATGTTAGTCTTCTTCGATCTTGGCTTCGTCTATTAGCATGACGGGAATGTCATCGCGAATCGGATAGACGCGGTGGCATTTCACGCATTTCAGTCCGTTGCCGTCCGGAGTGAGCCGAACCTCTTC